>JAGWBA010000042.1 GCA_021296215.1 Flavobacteriales bacterium | reverse complement strand
AACGATCCGACTCAAATCGGAATGCATCAACCTCAACGAAGTCGTGGTCACGGCTGACCCCAACGATAAAGAAAAGGAGAATCCGGCACACGTTATCCTGCGCAACATTTGGGACAACAAAGACCGCAATTCGCCGAAGAGACTCAACGCCTACGAGTATCAGAAATACGAGAAGATCGAATTCGACCTCAATAACATCGACGATAAATTCAAGGACAGAGCCGTTTTTAAACCTCTGAAGTTCGTGTTCGACTATGCCGATACCTCCGATGTCAATGGAAAGGTTTTTCTTCCGGTATTCATTGTTGAAACCGCCTATGACTACTACTACCGGAGCGAGCCCAAACTAGAGAAAGAGGTGATGCGGGCTTCGCAGAATGCCGGATTCGATCAAAATGCCGGGGTGCAGGAATTCATGGGGGCGCTCTATCAAGACTACAACCTCTACGACAACTACTTGCCCATCTTCGAAAAGGGATTCGTAAGTCCAATTTCGACCCTCGGTTTATTGAGCTACAAGTACTACTTGACCGATAGCGTAGAACTCAACGGAAGCACGCAATTCTTTATTCAGTTCATTCCGAAAAGGAAACAAGAACTTACCTTCAAAGGGGAAATGTGGGTCGATGAAGCCACCTGGGCGATCACCAAGATCGACATGAAGATGTCGGGGGATGCCAACGTGAATTTCGTGAACGACCTCTCCGTACGGAGGGAATATCAGTTGTATCACGATTCGATCTGGCTGCTCAAAGAAGACTACATCATCGTAGATTTTGCCTTGCAAGACAATAAGGATGCCTACGGTTTGTACGGAATCAAGACCACGGAATTCAACGACTATGTGATCAATAAGCCCAGGGCCGAAGAATTCTACCGAACGGAGGGCTTTAGCCGAGAGAAAATGATCGAGAATTCTAGTGATCCGGAGTTCTGGAAGAATACGCGGAAGAAGGAATTGTCGGAACAGGAGCAAGGGATCTACAGCATGATCGATACGCTGCAAAATACTCCGGCCTTCAACACCTACCTCGATGTCATCGCCTTCGTGCTTTCGGGCTATTGGGAAATGGAAGGATATGACCTTGGGCCGCTTTTGTCGACCTTGGCCTTTAACCCGGTCGAAGGTGTTCGGTTACGGTTCGGAGGTCGAACCTACGGAGACCGAAACGACCTCTATCGAATTTACGCACACGTCGCGTACGGTACTCGAGACGGTGTGCTTAAATACAGCCTGGGAGGTAAATGGCTATTCAAGGACCAACCGCGACTCGAGGTCGGATTGTACCACAACTACGACATCGAACAAATCGGGGCGCGCTATACCACGGCAGCTACGCGAACTGGCTCCTTCCTCAGTTCTGTGTTGGCACGTGAACCATTCGATCGCCTCAGCTTGGTCCGCGAAACAAGAGGATATTTCCGAAGCGAATACGTTAAGGATCTCGAGACCAAACTCGAATTTCGCCGACGCGATGTTTATGGTGTCGGGTCCCTTGATTTTAGTGAGATCAACGAGGAGCCCGGGCCGATCTCAACTTCCGAGATCGAGGTGAACCTCCTTTATCGTCTCGGTAAAAAGTGGTTGGGAATAGGAGTGGAACGCCTCGAAGTCTACACACCGCACCCGACCTTTATTCTGAATTACTCGTACGGTATTCCAAATCTCTTGGGGAGCGATTACGAATTTCACAAGGTCTATTTCGGTTTCACGAAACCGTTTCTGTTGCCTCCATTCGGGAAATCCATCCTGACCCTGGAAGCGGGTAAGACCTTCGGGACCTTGCCCTATCCGCTACTGGAGATCGCACCGGGTAACAACACCTACGCCTACGCGCGTTACTCGTACAACCTCATGAACTTCTTCGAGTTCTCTACCGATCAGTACGCCAGCTTCAATCTCGAACATCATTTCGTAGGCTTGTTCTTCAACAAGATCCCGCTATTTCGTCGACTCAAGTGGCGCGAGGTAGTGACGGCCCGCGGTATGATCGGCTCCCTAACTAACGAGAACATTGAGTACAACACTACGGAGGACGGCAACTCCATTCAAGCTCCGACCAAGGGTTACTACGAAGTAGGCGCCGGTGTTGAAAATATTTTTAAATTCCTGCGGGTCGATGCGATTTGGCGCTTATCGTACCTCGAAGACTCGCCGTTGGCGAATCCGAGTCCTTTTGGAATCCGAGTCGACTTAGCCGTGAGATTCTAATGGAAAACTGCGAAAATTGTGGGTCTGAATTGACAGGGTGCTATTGTGCGGCTTGTGGTGAGGACAACAAAACTCCACGGTTGACCCTCAAGTCGATCTTCAAAGAATTCTTCAGCAGCTTTCTTAGTTACGATTCGGGTTTCAACACCACCCTGCGCATGCTGTTGCTGGAACCCGGTGTGCTCATTCGCAACTACATTTCGGGCATTCGCTCGCCCTACTACCACCCCATACGCCTACTGCTGATCTTCGCGACGCTCAATGCGATCGTATTCGTGCAGTTCGACATCATGGAAGCCGTAGCATTCAAAACGCCGGATACCGAAGAGGAAAAAGTGACTTTCGAATACATGACCGAACTCATGAATAAGTACATGAACCTGATGTCGATCGGTATCATACCCTTTATCGCCATCGTCAGTCGTGTTTTCCTTCGCGAACGCAAGTACAATTTGGCCGAACACCTCTTGATCTATTCGTACCTCTACGCCTTTGTTCTGGTCATCGGAATCGCACTCACTCCATTGCAACTCCTGTTTTTTGACAATCACGTCGTCAATACCATACTCAGCATGGGTCTGGCTATAGTGTACTTGGTTTACGGACAGCTCAAGATCTTCGAACAAAGTATTTCCGTGGCGATCAAAGGCTTCTTGGCCTACATGGTTTCGATGATCATCTTCATAATCGTAGTGACCGTGGCCGTATTTTTCAAGCTGTATTACGACCTCGAGAACGACGTTGTGGTCAAGCCCGATCGCACTGAATTCCTGCATGGTTACTGGGAGCTAGAGGCAATGGAAAAAGCCGACACCCTTTCGGGTGGAAGGGTTCCTTACCGGGAAGGTGGCATGACCGGTACCCTATTGTACGATAACGCGGGGCACGTGAGTTTGCACCTCGAACCGATCAACTATTTCTACACGGGAACCTACGAACTTCTTAAAGGCGATACCATCGTTGAGCACACCCGCCTCACCCATTCCGATTCATCCGAAGTTGGGGTAACGGTGCAGCGAAAAATCTCCTTCGCCGGCGATACGCTAGTAATTCGCCCCGTTGAAGAACAAAATGCCACTCTACGCCTTAAATGGCTGAAGCGCGCAGAATAGTGGTACTACTTTCCTTTTATCGTTTCTCGAAATCGCACCGTTGGTGGGCCTTCCGGCAGATGGGTCTGGCCAAGGAACGCCTAGGTGAAGGGCCAGCACCGCAATTCGTTAAATTCTTGGGAACGGGTGCAGGTGAGGGGTTTAGCATGCGTCCGGACCTTACTACTTACGCCCATTTGACCGTTTGGAACGATGCCGATGAGGCTCGGGCCTTCCTTCGATCTCCAATGAGCCGCGATTGGCAAGCCCGTTCCGTCGCCCATGCGCACATTGACCTAAACCCTGTGAAGGTCCACGGTGAGTGGAACGGCAAGCAGCCTTTTTCGATCGCGGAAACCTACGAAAAAGGCCCGCTTGCCGTAATGACCCGCGCGCGCATTCGCGCCGCTCGACTAGTCGACTTCTGGCGGCATGTGCCGCAGGCCAGTCGCTCCCTGATCGAAAATAAAGAGGTGCTCTTCGCCAAAGGAATCGGCGAAATGCCCTGGATCGAGCAAGCCACTTTTTCGCTTTGGCCCTCCAAAGAAGCCATGCGCCGCTACGCATACGACAACGGCACACACCGCGAGGTTATCCAAAGAACTCGCCAACGCAATTGGTATTCCGAAGAGCTTTTCGCAGAATTCGTCCCGCGAGTCTTAGAGAACGACTCCTTCCTATCCGAGCAACTTTTTGATCCAGTTTAACTTTCGCCCGTAAGGCGCGTAACGCAATGGCAAATCGATCCAGGTCGGCTTCTTGGTGATCCCTTTTAGGTGACTGAAGGTATCGTAACCGAACTTGCCGTGGTAGGCCCCCATACCACTCGAACCAATTCCTCCAAACGGAAGTCGGTGATTCGCCATGTGCGTGATCACATCGTTTATCGCCGCATCACCGAAAGCCATTTCCCGAACGACCTGCCGGTGCCGCTTCGCATTTTCCGAAAAGAGGTAGAAAGCGAGCGGCCTTGATAGCTTTTCAACGTCGCGTAAGGCCTCGTCCCAATCCGAATAAGTCAACACCGGCAATACCGGGCCGAAGATCTCTTCTTGCATCACGAGATGACCCCAATTGATCTCCCGCAAGACCGTCGGACCAATAAATAACTCACTCCTGTCCAAAACACCACCATAATAAAGTATCCCGTCTTCGGTGAACTTGGCCAACCGGTCGAAATGCCCTTCGTGAATGATGCGACCGTAGTCGCTCGAAACCTTTGGATCGTCGCCATACTGACGAACGATCTCTCTGGTCAGTGCCTCGAGCAACTCTTCTTCTCGACTTTCATGAACCAACAAGTAATCGGGGGCTACACAGGTCTGACCGGCGTTCATGAACTTGCCCCACACAATTCGCCGAGCCGCAGTTTTGATCTTGGCTGTTTCGTCGATCACGGCCGGACTCTTACCTCCCAGCTCCAAGGTTACCGGAGTTAAATGTTCCGACGCAGCCTGCATGACGACCTTTCCCACTTCAGTGCTGCCGGTAAAAAAGATGTAATCGAACGGGAGCTCCAAAAGCACTTGCTTTTCCGGAACCCCACCTTCGATCACGGCGACGTATTCGCTCTTGAAGTGCTCGTCGATGATCTCATGCATTAACTTGCTCGTGGCAGGTGCGTGTTCCGAAGGAGAGATGATCGCTGTATTCCCGGCCGCCAAGGCACTCACCAAAGGCATCAAGGCCAATTGAATGGGGTAGTTCCAGGGAGCCATGATCAACGTTACTCCATACGGACTCGCAAAGGTGTAGTTGGTCGAAGGAAAATTCCCCAAGGTATCCGGTACTCTTTCGGGGGCCGACCAGCTGTTCAGATTCTTCAACATCAACTTGATGTCCGTTTTGATGAGCATGAGCTCGTGCACCCACCCCTCAAAAGCACACTTGCCCAGGTCCGACTCCAGCACCTTCAAAATGTCCTTTTCGCGATGGTCGATCGCAAAGGCCAAACGACGCAATTGCTCCTTGCGAAACTTAATATCCAAGGTGTGGCGCGATGCGAAATATCGCTTTTGGCCGTCGAATATTTGTCGAATCGTTTCCATGTGCTCAAGATAAGACAATAGCGCTACCTTTGTTCGCGATGAACTACTTGAGCGTCGAAAATTTTACTAAATCGTTCGGGGAGCGGGTGCTCTTCGAAGATGTGAGTTTTGGTATAGATCAAGGTCAAAAAGTGGCCTTCGTCGCCAAGAATGGAACGGGTAAATCGTCTTTGTTGAAGATCCTTGCCGGACAAGAAGCACCGGATTCCGGAAACGTAACCTTTAGGAAAGGGATCGCGGTCGGATTCCTCGATCAAGACCCCAATTTGCCCGAGGACAAGCACATCATCGATGCTATGTTCGATGGCGACGACCCCATTATGGTCGCCATTCGGCGCTATGAGCGGAGTCTCGAGCACCCCGAAGATGCAGAGGAAATGCAAGGCGCATTCGACGAAATGGAGAAGCTGCAGGCATGGGATGCCGAAGTGCGGGTCAAACAGATCCTGGGGAAGCTCAACCTCGACCAAATCGATCGGCCGATCGGGTCGCTCTCAGGCGGACAAAAAAAACGGGTGGCTTTGGCCAAGTTGCTCATTCAGCAGCCCGATCTCATTATCCTAGATGAGCCTACGAACCACCTCGATATCGAAATGATCGAATGGCTCGAGGAATTTCTCGGCCGACCGGAGGTTACCTTGTTCATGGTGACGCACGACCGCTACTTCCTCGATTCGCTCTGTGATATTATCATAGAGCTCAATCAGGGTCAGATATTCAAGTATCAAGGCGATTACGCTTACTACCTGGCCAAGAAGAACGAACGGTACGAGATCGAAACAGCCAACATCGATAAAGCGAAGAACCTATATCGCAAGGAGCTCGACTGGATGCGTCGGCAGCCCAAAGCGAGAGGTACCAAGAGCAAGGCTCGAATCGACGCGTTCTACGATGTAAAAAAAGAAGCCCATAAGCGTCAAAGAGATGAGCAGGTCGAGATGGAGATCAAAATGCAGCGCATGGGTGCCAAGATCGTTGAGCTGCACAACGTCAAAATGAGCTACGGCGAACTGCCGATCTTGAACGGATTCAATTATACCTTCAAGCGTAAAGATCGCATTGGGATCGTGGGCCGAAACGGTACTGGTAAAACCACTTTCCTAAAGCTCCTCACGGGACAAATTGCACCCAAAGGCGGTAAGATCGTCATTGGAGATACGGTTCAATTTGGCTACTACGATCAAGAGGGCATCGAACTCAAAGAAGATCAGCGCGTAATCGATGTGGTGAAGGATATCGCCGAGGTGATCCCGCTGACCAAAGGGCTTAAGCTCACCGCGGCCCAGCTACTCGAGCGATTCTTGTTCTCCCGCGACGACCAATGGACCTACGTATCAAAACTCAGTGGAGGAGAACGCCGCAGGTTGTACTTGCTAACCATCTTGATGGCCAATCCGAATTTCTTGATTCTCGATGAGCCGACCAACGATCTCGACCTCATAACCTTAACCGTGCTCGAAGACTTTCTTCAGGAGTTCGAAGGAGTAATTGTCGTAGTGAGTCACGACCGCTATTTTATGAACAAGCTCGTCGATCAACTCTTCGTGTTCGAAGGCGGTGGCGAGGTCAAGGACCTGAATGGCAATTACGGCGACTTCAGGGTCTACATGGCCGAAAAAGAGCGGCGCGAAAGAGCGGAAAAGTTAGCCCGCGAAGCTGCTGCCAAGGCCGATTCGGTCAACGAGAAACCCAAGGAGAAAAAGAAACTCAGCTACATGGAGCAGCACGAGTACGATGGTCTCGAAGACGAGATCGAAAAACTCGAAAACCGCAAAGCCGGGATACATGAGGCTTTTGCATCGGGAACCCTACCCGGTGATGAGATGGAAAAACTGAGTATTGAGTTGGGCGAAATACAGCATCAAATCGAATCGAAGACCGACCGCTGGCTCGAACTCTCCGAACTCTCCTGACCATGAATACCCGAATGGCCAAAGCCTACGTGCGACACATGCTGACAGCGCGTAACGCACATGCCCTGCACTCGCCATTCCTGTTCAAACTCTATAACGAGGCCATTCGCCACCGCGCTACTCCAGAAATTATGGGGCTTCTGCGCCTACGGCGCGATGTACAGCGCGACGGCCGAACCATCACCATGGAGGACTTTGGTGCCGGCTCCAGGGCAGGTATGGACACCGTGCGCACGGTGAAGTCCATCGCCAGTAACTCAGGTGTTCCATCTCGATACGGCGCTGTGCTCTATCGCTGGGCGCGCTTTACCGAAGCACAGAACATCCTCGAACTGGGTACCTCGGTCGGACTCGGCACCGCGTTTTTGGCCACGGCCGTGCGCGATAACCCTACAGGAGCAAAGGTCGCATCGATCGACGCGAGTAGGGCAACGCAGGAGATCGCTCGAGAGTACCTGGAAAAGCTGAGCCTGACTGAATATGTTGAACTTCTGACCGGCACCTTTGATGACATGCTCCCCGAGCATCTGGCCGCAGGCCGAAAATACGACCTCGTTTACATACATGGCGACCATCGGTACCGTTCAACCTTGCGGTATTTTGAGTGGTTATTGCCGCATTTGCACGAAGAAAGTGTTGTTGTGCTCGACGAAATTCACTCGTCGCGGCCAATGGAGCGGGCATGGGACCAACTTTGCCAGCACCATGCGGTGCGCCAATCGATCGACTTCTATCGTTTCGGACTTTTATTTTTTAGGCCCAACCAGTTGTCCGAACATTTTCGGTTGCGACTTTAGGCATTTTGGTTAAGTTTGATTCTCCGATGTCAACAGTAATTGAACTCGACAATATTATCCGCAATTTCCGCGTAGGAACCGAAGAGGTAAAGGTTTTGCGCGGAATCTCCCTCACGATCGAAAAAGGAGAGTACGTGGCATTGATGGGGCCTTCGGGATCCGGAAAGTCGACGTTAATGAACCTTTTGGGGTGCTTGGACACGCCCACCGACGGCAAATATGTGTTGAACGGAACCGATGTAAGCGGCTTAACCGACAACGAGTTAGCGGAGATTAGAAACAAGGAGATCGGCTTCGTTTTTCAGACCTTTAACTTGCTCCCTAGGTCCACGGCACTTGACAATGTGGCTCTCCCGCTGGTGTACGCCGGTCAATCGTCTGAAGACCGGACCAAACGTGCCGAGGAGGTGCTGGGAATGGTTGGGTTGAGCGATCGTATGACCCACCGCCCAAACCAGTTGTCCGGAGGCCAATCTCAGCGTGTAGCTGTTGCGCGCGCTTTGGTGAATCACCCGTCGTTGATCTTGGCCGATGAGCCAACCGGGAACCTGGATTCCAAGACCTCAGTGGAGATTATGGCGCTAATGGACGAGATCCACGAGAATGGTAATACGTTGGTGGTAGTGACCCACGAAGAGGATATTGCGCAGCACGGACACCGAATTATTCGCTTGATCGATGGTCAGGTCGCCTCGGATGAACGTACACGCTGATTTCGCGTTCGCCTATAAAATTAAGACATGAAGATCTACACGAAAAAAGGGGACGGAGGTTCCACGGCACTCATTGGGGGCACCCGGGTTCCTAAGCACAGTCTGCGGATCGAGTCGTACGGAACGGTCGATGAGCTTAACTCGTACCTCGGTTTGGTGCGCGATGTCGCGGCCTTAGATACCGTTACCGAGCAAGTGGTTCAGATACAGGATCGCCTTTTTGTAATTGGCTCTTCGTTGGCCGCCGACCCGGAAGAATCGAAGATGGTCTTGCCCGATTTGCTCGATTCGGACATAGAGCTCTTGGAGTCTTGGATGGATGCGATGGATGAGATACTGCCCGAACTCAAAGCATTTATTTTACCCGGTGGCCACCCTGCGGTGAGTCATTGTCACGTGGCACGGACCGTGTGTCGACGGGCCGAACGGATCGTTTCGGAATTGCGGTCGAGAAGCTTTGTTGAGCCAAAGGTCGGAACCTATTTGAATCGACTTTCCGACTACCTGTTCGTATTGGCTCGATTCCTGGGTCAAGAGCTCGGCGCAGTCGAAACGCCTTGGACTCCAAGAAAATAAGTGAAGGAGAGCGCGAAGAAAAATAACTTGCGCATGTGGAATAAAAAATTACATTTGCAAAAAATTTGAAAGGACCATGTATTGGACGTTGGAATTGGCTTCTTATTTGAGTGATGCGCCGTGGCCGGCGAGCAAGGACGAGCTCATCGACTACGCGATCCGAACCGGAGCACCGCTCGAGGTTGTAGAGAACCTACAAGCCATTGAGGATGCCGATGGAGAGATCTACGAATCCATCGAAGAGATTTGGCCCGACTACCCATCCGATGAGGATTTCCTCTGGAACGAGGACGAGTACTAAGACACTTCCCGCTATCGGCGGGATTTTTTTTGCCCTTTTGTGCCGATTTGGCATAGCCGTAGAATTTGGACGGGTTTTTGTCCGGTGGTTCCATGCGCAGCAAGGCGCAAATGGCTATTTTTGTTTCCCTTGATTAGTGAACGAAGGATATGAGTTTTCTGAATAAAGCATTAAAATCGGTCTTTGGCAGTAAGGCCAATCGCGACTTAAAAGAGTTACAGCCATACATTGACCAAGTCAATGAAGCGGCACAAGGGCTCGACCAACTGTCGAACGACGAACTACGGGCCAAGACCCAGGAATTTCGCGACCGAATAAAAGCTGCCGAGGCCGACCGGCAATCTGAGATCGCCGAAACCAAGAAGCGGATCGAAAGTGAAGAGGTGGAGGTCGACGAAAAAGAAGAGCTGTATAAGCATATCGACGCCCTCGAGGTTCAAACTCTTGAAGAAGTAGAAAAAGTTCTGAACGAGATCCTGCCCGAGGCCTTTGCCGTGATGCGCGAAACGGCCAAGCGATTCAAAGACAACGATCAGATCGTAGTTACGGCTAGCGATTTTGATATCGAATTAGCCCACCGTCGGGAGAACGTGACCATTGAAGGAGATAAGGCCATTTGGGCCAATAATTGGATGGCTGCGGGGAACCGAATCACCTGGGACATGGTGCATTACGATGTTCAGTTGATCGGTGGTACCGTACTTCACCAAGGAAAGATCGCGGAGATGGCTACGGGAGAAGGTAAGACCCTCGTAGCGACCTTGCCCGTATTCTTGAACGCGCTTACGGGTCGGGGTGTGCACTTGGTGACCGTGAACGACTACTTGGCCAAACGGGATAGCGAATGGATGGGACCGATCTTCGAATTCCACGGACTATCGGTCGATTGCATCGACAAGCACAAGCCAAATTCGATCGAGCGAAGAAAAGCCTACAAAGCGGATATCACCTACGGTACCAACAACGAATTCGGTTTCGATTACCTACGTGACAATATGGCGCGCAGCCCAGAGGACTTGGTTCAGCGCAAGCACCACTACGCTATTGTCGATGAGGTCGATTCTGTTTTGATCGATGATGCACGGACTCCGTTGATCATTTCCGGTCCGGTACCAAAAGGCAGCGACCAGCAGAAATTCGTCGACATGAAGCCCAAGGTGGAGCAGTTGGTGAATGCACAGCGGAAATTGATGACTCAGACCTTGAGTGAGGCTAAGAAGTTACTTGCCGAAGGTGAGACCAAGGAAGGTGGATTCAAGCTCTTACAGGTATATCGAGGACTGCCAAAGAGTAAGCCCCTGATCAAATTCTTGAGTGAGGAGGGTATTCGCGCTCAACTTCAAAAGACCGAGAATTTCTACATGCAAGATCAGAGCAAGGAAATGCACAAGGTCGATGCCGATCTTTTCTTTGTGATCGACGAAAAGCAAAACAGCATAGAGCTCACAGAAAAAGGGATCGATTTGATCTCGGGTGAAGATGAGCGCGACTTCTTCGTGATGCCGGACATCGGAATGATGATGGTGGAGATCGAGAAAATGGAAGGGAGCGATCAGGAGAAAGCCGCTAAGAAAGATGAGCTCCTTCGCGACTACTCCGTAAAAAGCGAGCGCATCCATACCTTGAACCAATTGCTCAAGGCATACACTCTCTTCGAAAAGGATGTGGAGTACGTGATCATGGACAGCAAGGTCAAGATCGTAGACGAGCAAACAGGACGTACCATGGAAGGCCGTCGTTATTCGGACGGACTCCACCAAGCGATCGAGTCGAAAGAAAACGTGAAGATTGAGGCAGCGACCCAGACCTTTGCGACGATCACGTTGCAGAATTACTTCCGTATGTATGAGAAACTGAGCGGTATGACAGGTACCGCCGAGACGGAAGCAGGGGAATTCTGGGGCATTTACGAATTGGACTTGGTCGTGATCCCGACCAACCGCCCCATCGCACGTGACGATAGACAAGATTTGGTCTTTAAAACGACCCGCGAAAAATTCAACGCCGTGGCTGATGAGATCGTGAAGCTTCGCGAAGCAGGCCGTCCGATACTCGTGGGTACCACGAACGTGGAGATCTCCGAGATCTTGAGCCGTATGCTCAAGATGCGCAAGGTGCCACACAACGTCTTGAACGCGAAACTGCACAAGAAAGAGGCCGATATCGTGGCGGAGGCAGGGCAACCCGGAACGGTGACTATTGCGACGAACATGGCCGGTCGTGGTACGGATATCAAGCTCGCCAAGGAGGTGAAAGAGACCGGAGGCTTGGCCATTATCGGTACCGAACGACACGATAGCCGACGGGTCGACAGACAGCTTCGAGGTCGTGCCGGGCGTCAGGGAGATCCCGGTAGCTCTCAGTTTTACGTATCACTTGAAGATAACTTGATGCGCCTGTTCGGTTCTGAGCGTATCGCCAAGTTGATGGACCGCATGGGTCTAGAAGAAGGCGAGGTGATTCAGCACTCGATGATCAGCAAGTCCATAGAAAGAGCTCAAAAGAAAGTTGAGGAGAACAACTTTGGTATTCGTAAGCGCTTGCTCGAATACGATGATGTTATGAATTCTCAGCGTGAGGTCGTTTACAAGCGACGTAAGCACGCATTGTTCGGCGATCGCTTGAGTGTTGATCTCGCGAACATGATGTACGATACCCTCGATGGATTGGTAGAATTGTATCAACAGGACAAGGACTTTGAAGGCTTTAAGCTCGATATGATCCGATTCTTCAGTATGGAATCGCCGGTCGATGAAAAGACCTTCATGCAATCGAATCACGATCAACTCGTCACGCAGGTCTACGAGGCTGCGCGCAAGCAATACAAGGATCGCATGATCCACGTTGCCAATATGGCCTGGCCGGTGATCAAGGACGTTTACGAAAACCAGAAAGGCCAATACGAGAACATCGTAGCGCCATTCAGCGACGGATCGCGCATGTTGCAGGCCGTCGTAAACCTCGAAGAGGCTTATCAGTCGGGCGGTAGAGCTCTTATTGCGGCCTTCGAGAAGAACATCACCTTGGCCATGATCGACGAGCAGTGGAAAGATCACCTTCGCGAGATGGACGATTTGAAACAGTCTGTGCAGGCCGCGACCTACGAGCAAAAAGACCCGTTGTTGATCTATAAATTCGAGTCGTTTGAGCTGTTCAAGCAAATGCTCAACAGCACCAATCAAGAGATCGTAGGCTTCTTGTTAAAGGGTGAACTTCCAACGCAGAATCCGCAGGAAGTACAGGCCGCGAGGCAACAGCGTCAAGACATGAGCAAGCTCCAAACGAGTAGAGCCGGTGATCCCGCCGCAGGCGGAAACCCACCCCAATCAGTGGAACAGGCTGGGCCTCGTCAGGTAGGAGGTGGGCAAGCACCGCCGCCGATGCCGCGCAGGCAGCGAGTTACGGAGCCCATCGTTCGCGAGGAGCGCAAGATCGGTCGCAACGATAAGGTGACCATTAAGCACCGTATGTCGGGCGAGACCAAGACCGTGAAGTACAAGGTTGCCAAGCCGATGCTCGATCAAGAAGAGTGGATGCTGATCGATTAATCCTCTTCTTCGAGAAGGGTTTTTTTCAGCATCTTCGATTCGGAGATGAGGCAAAGGCCACCGTATTTTGAAATTACGGGCCTAAAGGCTTCGACGATGGTTTCGGTACGATCGGGGTCGCAAGCGATTAATACGTACCAATTGCGTCCGATATCGACCGGAAGATCTCCTTCCTTGAAGCCGGAAGATCCTTTACCGATGACTTCTCGAATGACGCTGTATCCTTCAATGCCCCACTCGTCGAGTTTGGCAAGCAGGCGGTGTTGCGCGTAGGCACTCGGAATAATTAGTTCTATTCTGTCGACGATCTTCATAGCTTACCAAATTAGTTGAATCAAGTAGAAATACAACGGAATCCCCAAGGTGATGTTGAACGGGAAGGTGATGGTGAGGGACATAGGTACGTATAGACTGGCGTTGGCTTGAGGTACAGCAATGCGCATGGCGGCCGGTACAGCGATGTAACTGGCCGAGCCACAGAGTAAGGTGAACAAGAGGGCATTGCCCGCCGACAAGTTGAGTAAGTAGGCTACGCCTAATCCTAGTGTGCCGGCGAATAGGGCGAAGCCAATACCGAAGCTCACGGCGATGCGGGCGGTCTTTCGCAGGATCTTGATCCTACGTGCTGAGGCCAGTCCCATATCGAGTAAAAAGAAACAGAGCATTCCTTTGAACAGGTCTTTAGTAAAGGGCTGAAGTGCCGCTTCGTATTCTACATCGGCCACATAGCCGATCAGCAGTGAACCGAGGATCAGAACTACCGATCCGTTGAGGAATGCATCCTGGAGTAGGTGTTTCCACTCTACTTGCTCTTTGTTTTTCGTTCGTCCGTACTTGCTCGCCAGATATACCCCAACGATAATGGCCGGACTCTCCATCAAGGCCATTGCGGCGACCATATACCCGTCGTAGTTTTCGCCCAGCTTTTCGAGAAATGCCACCGCAGTAATGAAGGTAACCGCGCTGATGGAGCCGTAGGTGGCTGCCAGTGCCGCAGCGTTATACACCCCTAGTGCTCGTCTTAAAAGGAAGAACGCAATGAATGGCGTAAGGGTGGCCATGAGCACGGCGGCCCCGAGAGTGCCAAACACTTCGAATCCGCCCGTAGAATGCTGCAAGGCAAATCCGCCCTTGAGCCCGATCGCCATCAATAGGTACAGCGAAAATAGCTTGCCTAAGGTCGATGGAATCTCCAGATCGGACCGCATAAGAAAAGACCCTATTCCCAAAAAGTAAAAGAGAATAGGGGGTGATAAGAAGTTATGGAGGACGAGGGAAAGATCCATGCCAGTCGTTGAGCCGGCAAGGTTAATAGCATTGCTATTGAATATGCAAATCTTCCCTAGAAAAAGTAATATGACCTAGTCCATGAACTCTACGGTTCCGTCGCTGAGTTTGTAGTATGCCGGGACTACCTGCACTTGTCCATCGCGGTGTTTCGGGCGGATATACGGATCGCTATCTTGAATATTTCGGGCGACCATTTTCGCATTGATCTTGATCGCATTGGTGAGTACATCGCCCTCCATTTCTTGAGCAGCTAATACTGCCGGTCGAATCTGGTGGACCAACGCGTTGATGTGTCCGCCCGGGAGGTCTATTTCCAGCGAAGCACCCACGGCTCCGCAGCTTTCGTGTCCCATCACCACCACCAAGTTAACCCCGAGGTGGGCAACCGCGTATTCGATGGTTCCGATGACCTTATCCTTGGCGACATTTCCGGCCACGCGGATAACGAAAAGGTCGCCCAGCCCCTGATCGAATACGATTTCCGGGGCTACTCGACTATCGGAACACGTGACGATAACGGCGTAGGGCTCTTGTTTATCGACCAACGAAAAACGCCATTGCATATCTTCGTGGGGGTGGGTCAATTGGTTTTCAACGAATCTTCGGTTCCCGTCTATTAGTTTCTCCATGGCCTCTTGGGCCGATAGGTTCTCGCTCATATCGTACTTTTGAATTAAATTTTCCGCGTGACTCCCATTCAGGTTCGTTACTTCAAGCACAACTACCGCTGGCAACACAGCAGCGAGAACCAATATTTGAACCTCCTGCCCGAATCGCAGCTACGCGAGGTACGACAATTTAAACACTCTAAATGGTTTTTCAATGCCTTGGCCGGAAAGCTTTTGTTGCGAAATGCTTTAATCGAAGCCGGTGAGCCTCTGGAGAAATTCGGGGAGATCCGCACCGGTGAGCACGGAAAACCCTTCCACCCCAACCTGTTCGAATTCAACGTAACGCATACCGACAAGCTCGTGGCGATTGCTTGGTCGTACGACCTAGCGGTCGGATTAGATTCTGAGCGGCTTCGGTCCAAGGACCCGTACTTGTTCACCAAACAGTTCAATCAAACGGAAATGGACGGCTTTCGAAATAGCGATGATCCGGTTCGCTCATTTTTTCGCCGTTGGACCCAAAAAGAGGCGATCGTGAAGGAGATCGGCGACGGCCTCACTTTGCCCTTACGCGAGATCGAGGAACAGGCTCCCGGAGAATTTCACTTCCGCGAACACTCCTGGACCACCATACCTATCGAGGTGCACAGCGCCGAGCACTTTGTTCACCTGGCCGTTCGAGGTACGCATCGCGCCGTTGAGGCGCAGCGTATTTTCTTTTAAAATCAGGAGCCCGCGGCCCGTTCTCTTAGTATGCGCCTACGGCGCGATGGCCATTTGGTGCCACGGCTGAAACTGTGCGACCGTGCGTACGGGCACCTCTTCCATGGGTAAGTGGCCTGCGTTCGGAATGGCCTTAAAGGTGGCGTTGGGCATGGCGTTGAACCACGCGCGTGCGTCCGATTCTGGAAACCACGGGTCCTCCGTACCCCAAAGGAATAGGGTGGGGCAGGTGATCGAAGTAACCGTTTCGGGGGTCCAATCGGGATAATCTTCGAGTAGGCGATCGCGCAAGGCATCTCGATTGCCCGGAAAAAGGAGCAGCTCATAATGGCGATCGATCAAATCTTGGGATACGAGCGAGTCATTGGCGTATACATTGTGGAGCGTGCGCTCGATCAGGAATTTTGGGGTGCAATGGCTAATGAGCGATCCGGCCGGACCTTTGGCGAGGTCGAAGATGTTCCACGAGCTTTCGGTCTTGGGCCATCCGCTGGCATTCACCAACACGAGGCCTGATACTACTTCCGGATGGTCGCTCGCGTAGTAGCCGGCCAGCCGCCCGCCAAATGAATTTCCAACGACGGTCCAGCGGTCGATGTCCAAGGCCTTTCGAAGATCCTCAAAGAGCGTGAGGTACATTTCGCGCGAGTAGTCGCCTTGCGGTTGAGGGCCACTGAGTCCGAACCCGGGCAAATCCAAGCGCACCACGCGGTAGGGGCCCGCCAACATTTGGTTCCACCCGTCCCAGGTATGCAAACTCGAGCCGGTGCCATGAATGAGGAGAATGGCCTGCCCTGTGCCGGCATCCGTGAAGTGAATGTTTTGTCCGCCCGTCATCATCCAGCCAGAATTCGGCGTGGTATATTTCATCATGAGCTCTACGGCGGGCAAATCCGACCGCCAGGTGAGCCCAGTGATAGAGGCGATGAGTAAAATGACTCCGAGGATGACCCAAAGGGTGCGCTTCATGCCTTGAAGGTCGCAAAAAAAAGAGAGGTAGGAATGGTTAGACCGCTCCGAGTACGTACATCTGCTCCAGCGCAGGCTCGGGTCGGCCTCCGCGTGGTTCTAGGGTAACGGCAAAGGCAACTGCTCCGGTGATGGATTTCATCTCGAACCACTCTTGGCCTTCGGGTAGGTCGAATACACCGAGATCGGTAGGCGTACCGTCTACGATGGCCCATAGTTGATACTGTTGATCTTCAGTGGGCTTGGGCAGTTCGCGGACATCGAGCAGCACTTGCTCGGAGGTCGGATTCCAATAGATCATGGCCAATGAGGTTGGACTCTTTTCAACGCCTTTCATTGGAATACGATGGTAGGAGGTATCCGCTAAAACGGCCAATCGCTCTTGTTGCGTGAGTGCCTGATCGCGAATTTCGTTGAGTTCGCCGCTGATTTGATCTAGGTCGCGTTTGAGCTCAGCGTTGTAATCACGCAAGGTATAATTGGCGAAGAACATTCCGAGTGCGATCACCGCGGCGGCGACCCATCCAAGGGGCCAGCGCTTAACAGGATCTTCCTTGGCATTCATTTGAATGATGGAAGCGTCAGCATCAGCTTCTACGTCAGCATCAGCACTCGCGACAGTGTTGGCATCGGCGTCGGCGCGTTCTTCTGCAGCGGCTTGTGCCACGGCATCGAGTATGGAAGCTTTGAGTACCGGTGGCGGACTCTTAGATTCGAGCCGGGCCAACTGCTCCACATCGTCTTGCGCGGCATGCAGTGCCTCGGCCAGCTGCGGGTAGATCGACGTAAGGCACTCGACCTCGCGGCGTTCTTCATCGCTAACGGCACCCAAGGCATAGGCCTCTAAAATTCCGGACGATATGTATTCTTCTATATTCACTGTCGTACGCCAAATATGGCTCTTAATTCTTTCATTCCTTTCCGCATTCGCGTTTTGACCGTTCCCAAGGGGAGGTCTAAATTCTCTGAGATCTCCTTTTGTGTAAAGCCACCGAAGTAGGCCAGTTCGATCAAATTTCGCAAATCGGGTTCGAGTTGAGCCACCTTTTCACGCAGATCGAGTGTGTCGGTATTCTGCGTTATTTGATTGCCCGCTTCTGAACTATATACGTTCTCGCTGAGATCGTGGATTTCGTTCCTCCGTTTTTTTGACCTCAGATGATCGATAGTGCCGTTGCGGCAAATGTTCATCATCCAAGTGAAAAGCGATCCGTGCTTGGGGTCGTACTTGGCCCCGTATTTCCAGATCTTCACAAAACCCTCTTGCAGAAGATCGGCCGCTAAGGCTTCATCGTGCACCATCTTACACATTAAGCCGTACAGGTTTCCGCTGAAAGCATCGTATAGCTCCGCCACCACGGATTCGTCGCGGTTCACGAGCCTTTCGGCCTAGGCCTTCATTTGTTCAACTTGCGGGTTGGTCATCACACGGAAGATAGTGTTTTCTATCCGCCCGCGAGGGCGCGGTCATTATATATACGCAAAAAGTGGGTAAAAGGATTTTTTCGTATTCGAGAAATCCAAATTTACAAAGTGCGCGTATGTATGTCGCTAACGGACTCAAACGATGTGATCGACCGCAATGAAAGCCGGATGCGGAAAAAAATGATAGCGCAGCCCATATTGACATAGGGCGCCAACGCGATACGGGTTTGGTTGGTTCGACCGCAAAGTTCAGCGCGGTCAATGAGGGGTCGGCCTTTAGGGGTCGGCCCTTCTGCTTTTTAATGGGTGCAATCGATTTTTTCGACCTTAGAGGGGTAATTTCACGATCATGAAAAAAGTTTTACTCTCCCTTTTCGTCGTATTGGTTTGTACTACGGCCTACGGCCAGATTTGGCAGTTTGGTGCGCGCACCGGAGCGGGGCGGTCCGATTTTAGGATCAGCGCCGATTTAACGGCACCCGGACTCGGTGTAATCGAAGCGCGCCCGGGAGAACCTCAAACATCGTTTCACCTCGGAGCGTATACGCGGGTAAAGGTATTGGGTCTTTATGTCCAGCCCGAGCTGTTGTATACTGGATTCAAAGGTGAAATGGAGTTCTTTAACACCGTTTCTGGCGACGATAAAGAGGTAGAGATCGATATCAATCGGATCGATATACCTGTGATGATCGGAATTAAATTGGGCCCGGTCCGATTGAACGCAGGTCCGTCTTTCAATATGCTTTTGCCGAGCAAGGATGACGCGGACGGAGCCGAGATCATTGTTTCCTCGTCGAGTTTCGGTTATCAATACGGTATCGGATTGGATATCGGTGATTTCTTGATCGACCTCAAGGCCGAAGGCTCTTGGAGCAATGAGATCGAATCGATCACAGACGGCACATCGAACTACGACCTCAACGGTTCTATGCATAAAGTGCTGCTCAGTATTGGATACAGGATATTGTAAGAGTGATTTTCCGGGTTGGGTTTATCTTATTGGTTCTCAGCTTATCGGCCAGCGCTGTTCAAGCGCAAGAATTGGTTGAAAGGCGCGATTCTGTTGCGCCTCCATTGTATCGCCCAAATGTTATAAAATTCAATCCGACCTCAAACCTTATTTGGGATGTCCAGAGTGCGGTATTCAGCTACGAAAGAGTTGTCAAAGAACACCAAAGTTGGGGGGTGACCTTTGGGCATCTCCGTATGACGGGTTTTTTGCAGGAACGTTCTCAGGATACCGCTCTGATTAGTCTTGAACATAAGAAGGCATTCGGCTACTCCTTCTTATTTGATTATCGGTTCTATTTGAAATCTGAGAACCCGGGCTTTGCCCCACACGGACTGTTTGTAGCCCCATACCTGGCTCATCACCACCATTGGTAGGATAACTATACACATGTCGAATACGATAATGGGCTCAAAGCCGAAGCAGATGTGGCTTCTGAACTCCTCACCTTGGGTGTAGGAGCCCAACTCGGTTATCAGTTCAGCTTTTTCGATGATCGTTTCATGCTCGATTTGATCATGTTTGCTCCGTCGATCACGTTTTACGAGTTCGTTATGGATGTGAAGGGAGATTCTAACTTCGATGTTGCGGAGTATTACCCCGAGCTCGCGGAATTTCTTACAGAGCAATTCGACTGGATCAAGACCATACAAAACGAGGAAGTTCTAGAGTTCAAAGGCCATACCAGTGCCGTGAAAGGTGGGGCGCGACTCGTGATCCAGTTGGGGTATAGGTTCTAATAGTTCTTAGTTCTTAGGTCTTAGTGTTGAGTTTTTTGTTGGCGATGGGCAGTGAGCAGTGGGCTATGAGCCAAAGGCCATGAACTCCTTACCTCAATTCAGGCAATTAAGAATTAAGCTTTAAAAATTCAGAATTTAAAATCGTACCCCTTCAACGTCATTCGCTGATAGTGGCTTTCGTCGAAGCAGTAGAGTTGGGAAGGCTTTTTGTTCCCGGGGGCGGCAATGACCTTTTTGTCGACAGGCAACAGGAGCTCTGAGCGAGTGAATTTTTTCTGGAAATTCCTCTTATCTAGATCGCGTTGTAATACGTCTTCGTACAGCAAACGGATCTCTTTCAAGGTAAATTCTTTCGGCAGCAGATAAAACCCAAGGGGGCGATGACGAACCCGACGCTTTAGTCGCTCCAGACTAAAGTCAATGATCTCGCTGTGGTCAAAAGCCATTTCCGGAATATCGCCTTTGGTTACCCAACGAAGAACTGAGCTAAAATCCAACTCCTAAATCGCTTTATTATACGTAATTGGATTTATTGATTTGTAAGCGGGATCGTACGGTATTCCACTTTTTGAAATTGCTATGATTTGTTTCAAT
>JAGWBA010000041.1 GCA_021296215.1 Flavobacteriales bacterium | reverse complement strand
AAAACGTGTACGGCCGTTCCTTTTTTTCGGTATAGCATCGCTTACCAAGCCCCACATCAGCTCGTACACCGGCCATTAATGTCTCGAATATCAACAACTCTAATGACCTCTTTCTAATCCTCTATAAATATAAAAGCCCCGAGCATGCTACGCACCTTTGGACGAACATCATTCGGTGCTACAGATTCCACCGATTCAAGAACGGTTTGATTCGGGTCAAGACTTTCTGCCTGATCCTGAGCGTAATAAGCCAAGTGCACATTTGTACCGAGAGAGCGATCACCTGCATCGGCCCGTAAGGCCCCCACAAAAATTTTAGCCAAGGTGGTTTTACCCTGTCTGTTCTGCCCCACAAACGCCCGGCGATCACCTCGGAGCAGTTCGAAATTCACGTCGCTAAGTACCCGGCGATCACCGTACTTCTTCCCGATCTTATCGAGTTTGAGAACGTCCTTACCACTGCGGGGCACCTCGGGAAACTGGAATCGGACCGATTTCTGATGATAATCATCAACTTCGATACGCTCCATCTTTTCCAACTTCTTGATCAACGATTGCGCAAAGGACGCTTTGGAATCCTTGTATCTAAACTTTTCGATGAGTTCCTTTTGGCGATCGATCTCTTTGTCCTGATTCTTTTTCGCTTGCATCAGCTTCTCGCGGCGCTCTTCGCGAAGGACGAGATACTTTGAATAAGGGGCCGAATAGTCCTCGATACTTCCGTTCACTATTTCGATGGTTCGTTTAGTAACAGCATCCGGGACCTGACGATCGTGGGAGATCATCATGATTACTCCTTCGTGTTCTTGAAGAAAGTCCTCGAGCCAAAGAATGGCCCCGATATCCAGGTGGTTCGTTGGCTCATCAAGTAACAGCAGGTCGTGTTTAGCCAGTAACAGCTTGGCGAGCTCTACACGCATGCGCCAACCACCGGAGAATGTGCTCAACGATCGGTCTAATTCCTCGGGTTTAAAACCCAAACCAAACAACACTTTTTCGAGTTGTTCTTCCACTTGATCTCCACCAACTCATATGGAATCGCTCTCGTAATCGGTTCGCTCGATTAGCTCGGCATTGATCTCCTCAATACGCTCTTTCATTTGCTTGATTCCGGCAAAAGCCAATGCGGCCTCTTCACGCACAGTTCGCTCCCCTTCCGGCGTAATGTCTTGTGGAAGGTATCCAATCGAGATCACCTTGGGCTTGCTGATGAATCCAGAAGTCGCACTCATCCATCCGGCGAGTAACTTCAACATGGTCGACTTACCCGCCCCGTTTTTTCCGGTTAATCCTATCCGATCCGAAGGTTTCACTTGAAAGCTAACCTTTCTAAAGAGTGCTTCTCCACCGAATTCGTGTCTCAGTTGTGTGACTGATATCATTGAAATGCATTCATTTTCTTAGTGCCTTTGCCGTACCTTAGGCACCCCATACCATCTATATATGTTCAAAAAGGGAACTCGCTTATTCAGCATCTTCCGGAATAGATGCCCCCGCTGTCACAATGGTTACATCTTTCAGTCGAAAAATCCTTACGCCGTAAGCAAGATGACGCTAATGTACGAAAGGTGTAGCCACTGTGACCTCAAGTATGAAATGGAACCCGCTTTTTGGTACGGCTCCATGTACGCGGCCTATGGATTGGCCGTTGCGGTGAGCATGGCCATGTTCATTGCGACAGAGGTGCTGTTCGAGCTGAGCATCACGGAATACCTTATATATAATGGTATAGTGCTGGTGGTGCTCATTCCAGTATTGTGGCGAGCGTCGAGATTGATATGGATCAACCTGTTCGTAAGCTACAAGGCTGATTTCGACCGGATGGGTCAGTAAAATCGCGCAACATCCACATCGGGCCGCAGGCCCACACCATCCATAATATGGTCGGCTAGTTCTTTGGCAAGTAGCGGCGCCATTAACACTCCGCGACTTCCCAGCCCATTGAAAAAGTAAATCCGATCGCTCTCGGCATGGCGGCCAAGAATCGGGCGCCTGTCTTTCGTGGTCGGACGTATACCCCACTCCCGCCCTACGATCTCGTACGGGACTTTGATTAGGTCAGCCGCTTGACGCTCCAAAAAGTTTTGACCCTTTTCCGAAATCCCCGGCTCGAGGTCCCAATGGTCATATGTAGCGCCTATTCTTAATTCTTTTCTGCCTAACGGCAGGATGAACACCCCCGCTTTTATTATGGCGTCGGTCGGCCACATCTCGTGAAGCTTGAGCCTTAGCAACTCACCTTTGCTCGGTCTCAAAGCATCCGTCGGAAAACCGGGCACCTCAATTACCCCAGTGCCGTTGGCCCAAACAACGAAGTCATAATTCGCACCATTCCATAGCCAGCTTGAATCGAAATGTAGGTCGGGAGCCTTTATTGCAGCTGAGTGAAAATCATTCTTGGCTCTAAGTAGGGATCGAACATCGTCCATGAAGCTTTGAGTATCGAACCAGCCCGCATGAATCACTTTACCCATTCCGAAATTGCCATGAACTGCATTCGGCATATCCTCAATAACGGGATTTATATACTCCTGTAGACCAAGGTCTGCCGATAACTCCATCCAGCGATTCTGCTCGGCCACATCGTGGAATTTCCGATACACAGGTACCGACTGGCGCCACTTACATTGAAGTTCTTTTTCCCATTTCCCATAAAGGAGGTTGGCATACTCGATAAATTCATCGGCCCGCCATACCTTTTTCATGCGCTTCAGCACCAGTGGGTTTATGAGTCCGGCCGCTAGGGAGGTAGAATTGTTGACCCTGTTCGGATCGGCGATCGTCGCATCTACCCCGCGTCCTAAAAGCTCCAATGCCATACACGATCCGGCTAAACCCTGACCAATGATCAAAGCTCTCATCGGAATAAATATCTAAGGTTTAGTCCTAGATCGGCCAGTAGATTTGGACTCGT
Source organism: Flavobacteriales bacterium (assembly GCA_021296215.1). Classification (NCBI taxonomy): domain Bacteria; kingdom Pseudomonadati; phylum Bacteroidota; class Flavobacteriia; order Flavobacteriales; species Flavobacteriales bacterium. Next base: position 17,927 of record JAGWBA010000041.1, on the reverse strand, counting down.
GGATCCACCGGACAGTTGAAGGTCAGCCATAAAGTGATAATCCACGCCTAAGGAAAATGGGATCTGATCGAATCTATACTCAAAACCCATGCCCGCATCAAAACCTCCACCGGTACCCTCGTACAGTGGGGATTCAGCACCATAAGCTCCATAGTGCGTGCCGAGGCTCAAGTAACCTTCAAAATTACCCGTTGAGATTTGTAAGGGTTTGGTGAAATCGGTGTGCCACTCCCATAGGCCGGTCATGATAACGCCATTCCAACTTGTAGTGACCGATACCTCTAAGGCTTGACGCGGTTTTAAGAATGCCTTGTAATTGATCCCATTCGTTACGCCCAATCGAACCCCAACCGAGTTGCGGTATTGAGCCGACGACTCTGTTGGCGCAAGGAGTAGGACTAGCACCAGCATCAAACCAAAAAAACTCCCCCGCATGGCGGAGGAGTTACTGTAATAATTTAAGGCTGTACTATTAGTATTCCCAGAGGTCATGCTCGAAGTTACGAATCTCTTCTTTGATCTTCTGAGCTTCTAGCAACTGTTCCATTTGTGAATACCTCTTATAATCATAGATCCAGCGGTCGTAAACGTTGTTCTCCTTCGTTATATAACTATGGAAAATGCGTTTATGGAAAATCTCGTCAAATGTTCTTCTCTCGGCATCGTTCATGCGATTGAAGGTTTCGTGATTCGCGAGTACAGGCCGAGTTTCGGGGAACCATAGCCAAAAGAGCTGTTCTTTCTCTATCTGACCCGTTGCCTGATTCTCCTTGTAAGCCACTGGACAAATTCCCAAGATACGCACTTCCATTACCGAACGCTTCTTATCGAAAAACCAATCTTCTTTCAAAAGGTATTCCAATACATCGCGGCTTTCAACCTTAATGGTATCTAATCGCCAAAAAGGTTCTCCGGTATTGATATCAAAATCCTGAACACTATCCACTGAGAATATCTTCGAAGATACCTCCTGGGGAGTCAGCGTTCTTTTGAATTCATCGTCCGCATATGCCGTAATGGATCCTTCGTTGACGACTGCTTGAAACAATACTTCGGCCAATGACTTACGATCCTTGATCGGAACCACCGGGTAATACAACGGGTGATTCAATTTTTGTTTCAAATCGATCTTTTGCCAATACCGTTTCATCCACATGATATCCGCCTCTCGCAAGTGGTGATCTGGAATAACACGGTTTTCTTTGAAGTGACGCTTTATATAAACAGCATCATCCTCAGCGGTCGGCTGTCGGTTGTAGTCAAGAACGGTCTGAGCACTTAACGCCGAGGCGAGGCCAACCATTACAACTACTAAGAATCCTTTTACTGACTTCATTGTACTTATCTATTACTGTACTGTGAAAACGATCGCTCCACAGTTTTTCGTGCCATCGGGTCCTTTAGCTTGGATATTCGTAAACGAAATGTCCGAACCGGGCTTCATATCTTGAATCAGGGTGCGAACTTCGCCATTAAACTGGTTACCGGTAACGCGTACTGTTTGAGTGTACTCACCTTTTTGGGCACGAACGGTAAACGAGGTAACACGGTAATTGATGTTGAATGGAAAGTCTTGCAAAAATGCTCCAATACCTTGGGTACCACCGAGGGCTGATTTCGAGATCTTACCTTCCGTTTTACCCGCGATCATGGCTGTTGGAGGAGGAATACGCTTAATGCGGAACTTCATATCTCCAATGTTCTTCATTTTGCCATTTACCTCAGCAGACACCTTGATCGTCGCTTCAGTACCGGTATTACCCGCTTTCGCAACATAAGATCCGTTAGAACCGGAAATGGAACATCCGGCACAAGTCACTTGAAGTTTATCAGGTGAAATTCCAGGCACAGATACATCGATCGGGTTATCCACTCCGCGGTAGATCACGTTCATTTTCGTCGGTGAAATAACCGCCGCAGAACGAGCTACTTGATAAGTACGTGGAGGTACTGAGTAAGTCTGAGGATCTCCACCCGGACCGTCGATCTGCACCGCACCACCCCAAGTAAATGCTCCCTCAGAATTGGCTGGTACTTCATAGATACCCTTTCCGTCGCGAACTGGCACTTGAACACCATCGCCGATCGGATTTCCGTTTTCGTCGAAGTCATTATAAACCGTAACAACAGGTTGCTTCGTAGAGTCAAATGCAGCGATAAAGATCTCCGCTCGGAACGTGTCACCTGTAAATACGTAGGAGTTGGGCACAATAGCCGTTGCCTCCAAAGCATTTACTTTTACATCCGTTGCGTCAATTTTCGCCTGTAAATACGAAATCACATCACTTTCCGCAGTACGAACATCCGATTGCATTTTCGTCAAGAAAGTAACGGTCGCCATCAATGGGTAGTGCTCAAAGTTGGCTTTTCCCCAGCTGGCCTTAACATCTCCGCCGATGTCTTGTTTATCCGTATCGAAGACGGCAGCCAAGTTGGTCTTGAGACGCTCATTATCCGATGATTTGTCGATAAGGAGCTCGCGAAATTGCTCCACCTTACCCTTGAGCTCAGTCGCTTTCTTTTCCTTAACCAAAAGGTAGTTAGCCGGAACTTCCCGGTTATCCATTTTCTTTGGCTTTCCGGTTTTTTCATCGACACCACCAGCCATTTCTATTAAGGTCGATTTTAGTTCCTCGATGTATTTATCCAAAGCATCGGCCTCATTCTTTACCGCATATGCAGCATCGCGCCATTCTTTGGTCTTTACCGGGTTCTTCTGCATTGCCGCATCGAACGAATTGTAAACCTCGGCATTCTTTTCCTCCACCTTAATGTTTGTGACTCCCATGGAGTCATTTACCTTAACAAAGGCGTCCAGAATCTCCTTCGACACGTTCAAAGCCAAAAGTGCTGTCAACACGAGGTACATCATGTTGATCATCTTCTGCCTTGGTGTCATAATTCCACGTGCCATTCTTTCTCTTCTTTCTAATTAAAGAATTGTTAAACTACGATTTGTTTCCACCGCCCATGGCAGACAACATGTTTCCGTACACATTATTCAATGCGCCCAGATTCTGTGCAAGTGAAGCTACTTCAGCTTGGAGTCGTTTGCTGTCTTCGGCCGTAGTAGCCAAGCTTTCAACAAGCGCTTGAGAAGCTTCTGATTGACGATTCGATGATTGTAATTGAACTTCGTACAAGGCGTTCAACGACTCCATATTCTTCGCTGCTTTTGCCACTTCTTCGTTGTATTGTTGTGTGGAAGCAGCAGCTTCAATGGTCTGATTCAATTTTGATGCAGCTTCACCAAAATTAGTAAGCCCTTGACCTAAGCTCTCAATGAGTGCGCCATTAATTTTGGCCTCTTCAAGCATATTGTCAAGCTCTTGTGTAGGAGTCAAATTGCTCTTCTTTTTCTTTTCGTCATCGTCGCCTTCCATACCGGCTAATTCCGGATATACCAAACTCCAATCCACTTCTTCATGTGGTTTTTCGAAAGCAGAAAAGAAGAAGATGATCGACTCCGTTCCCAAACCTACGATCAACATGTAGTCCGCTCCTTGCCAGTGCAAGAGTTTAAATAATGCACCAAGGATAACCACGGCGGCACCCCATCCATAGAGCTTGGCCATGTTGTTTTTCCATCTTCTTGAGTTTACGTTGAAAAGCGCCATTTTAAGTAGTACTGATTTGAATTAGGTTAATGTATGATTAAAGTAGAATAGACTGTTTATTGGAAGTCCGCCAAATCGCGTCCCATGAAGGACTGCACACAACGGAAGCCGATGTAACATTTTGCGGTATCCTGATACTCAAAGTCACGCGTAGCCACTTGCAAGTAGTATCCGATATCTTTCCATGAACCACCGCGAATCACCTTTCTCTTCATTACGGGCGGATCGCTATCCTTGGCATCGTACTGAAAGTCGGGGTTCATGTCGTGTGAAAACTGATAAGCCTGCGGATCGTAGGCGTTAACCGTCCACTCAGCCACATTACCGGCCATACAATATAGACCGTATTGATTCGGCCAGTAACTCGTCGTTTTGACGGTCTGAAAACCTCCGTCATCGACGTAGCTGCCTCGTAATGGCTTAAAGTTCCCTAAGAAACAGCCTCGGCTATTTCTAATGTATGGTCCTCCCCAAGGGTACATATTGTTAGCCAAACCTCCGCGAGCCGCATATTCCCACTCGGCCTCTGTTGGCAGTCTGAACTCCTGCTCATAGGGTTCCTTGTCCGATTCCAAATAGGCATCTCGATAACGCGACCTCCAGTTTGCAAAGGCTCTAGCTTGGTGCCAGGTCACACCAACGACCGGATACTCGTCAAATGCCGGGTGCCAGAAATACTTATCGTGCATCGGCTCGTTAAAACTGTAAGAATAGTCGTGAATCCAAGCCAGTGTATCAGGATAAACCGGTAATTCGCGTTCCTCGATAAACTCAGCTCGCGAATCGATTCCGCCGCCGTATTCACCCGTTCTCCAATCGTAACGATTCTTCTTTAGAGCGGCTTTGCGCTTATTGATGTAGAAGTAGCGGTAAATCAACTTTCGTGGATCGATGTAGCGACGTCCATAGAACTGATCCTCAGGCTCGAAATACATTTCTTCAAGCGCGTATCGGAAGTCCTCGTCATCAGAGTCGTACCTCAATGACTCTTCCCAATTTAATCGGGGCTCATCGAGGAAGTTGCCGGACTCGTCTTCTTCAATGAGCTCGTAACCTTCAACTCCATTTTCACCTAAAAAAAGGCGAGAGATAGAGTCGCGAACCCAAAAAACGAATTGGCGATACTCGTTATTCGTTATTTCCGTCTGATCCATGTAAAATGCGGCAACCGATACGGTTCTACTCGTATTGGTCAGCCCATAAGGTACATCTTCATCGTTGGCACCCATATTGAAGCTGCCCAATGGTATATAAACCATACCATATGGGTCGCTTGGATACCAAGCTTGACGGTTCTGAACACCCACCAGCTCTCCGTGGTCGGAACCCGCACAGCCGGCGAGCAAAACACCCACGAGGGCGGAAAGAATGAGTTTTCTCATTGCACTTATCATTGATCCATGAGCTCGCGTTCGATGGAATATTAGAGCCTATTCAATCCAAAACAGAAAATCATCGGCTGACTTGAAGTCGATGATTTCCCTCACTTACTGACAACGACAAACTTACAAAAATCTTACGTTCCGATATTTTGTAGGTTCTTTCGGCGGAATCTCGATCGTGAAGCAATAATTCACGAATGCCTCGAAACTACCACTTGAATTATTTCCACTCAATCCGCTTGTACCAATATCATACGACGCACCGAATCTTAACTGATCATTCAACTGATAACCAAGCAATACTGGAATTCCATCTTCGAGCCTATAGCTAACGCCCGCCCAAAACTGGTTATTGTACATGGCCAATACAGTCGCATCAAAACTTATTGAAGCTAAATCGTACTTGATCCATGCCGATGGCATCAAGGTCCATTCAAAAGTGAGCTCCCAGTCATAACCTCCAGTGAAGTACAAGTGCTGCCTTTGAGTCAGATTGGTCGCTGCTCCGATTTGATTATCCAGGCCGGGTAAATGAGTAATACTAACCCCTGCATACCAATTCGTAGCGCGATACATAGCCCCTATTCCGGCATCCATAGCAATGGCATTACTTTCACCGGTTGGAATCACCGGGTCGACAGATCCATTACCGCCGTTTGGGTCGATCCATTCCGCATTGGAAATTCCAGCATCCAAGAAACCAAAGTAGGCTCCTATACCAAGCTTACCGTCTCCGGCATCGAGGTGATAGCTGTAACTCAGTTTAACATTGGTGCGGGTAAGAAAGCCTTCTTCATCGCTCATCAAGCCTAAAGCGAGCCCTCCGCGTAATGCATCGATCGGCATGCTCGCATTCAAGTTCATAGTAGTAGGTGCGCCTTCGAATCCCATCCACTGAGATCGGTATAATCCGTTGATACAGATGGAACCCTCGAGCCCAGCTGCTCCAGGGTTGTAGTTCACCTGATTGAACATGTAGTGCGTCCACTGCGGATCCTGCTGTGCCCAGGCGGTCATAGCGAAAGCAATCAGTCCAAGGGTAAGAATTCTCTTCATAGGTCCGTTTTAGCCCGTTCATCCCGCCGCAAGGCGGATATGTAAGCGGTTAAAGGTAACGAAATTTATTTTGCACTCTCCCTTTAGGTTAATGACAAAGGCGATTGAGTAACGTCAAAAATAAAAGAATTATCGCAGTGGCAAAACCATTGATCACGAAAGCTTGCGAAAAGCGCTCATCCAGCGATCCGGGATCTCATCTTCTGCAGCCTGTAAATAATCGAAGTAACTACAAGGAATCAGGGCATGTCGTTTGTGAAAGATCGACGGATCTCCCTGAAGCGGAACCTCGATCCACCAGCGACCAGAACGATCGCTTTTATAAAAGTGCAAATCTTGGTCGAGCGTTGAATTAGGCACAATGTATTTGGCGTAGCTCGAGCGGTCTCCAAAAGGAAAGTCGTTCTTACGTACGCTTATTCCCTCCAAAAAATACCAAATCATCTGTGCTCCGAGCTTCGCCGTTTGTTCATGTCGGTCGTATTGAGGGTTGTATTCATAAATGCCAAAACTAGTGAGCTTATCACTCATACCAGCGTAGCGTGCGATCGCGCAAGCCTCTTCGCCATACCATCCATTTGGGCTTCCGTGTCGATTCGCCGGAGCATCGGAATGGCGTATACTGCGCATATCAAAACTGACGATATCCGCATCTCGCAATATCGGTTCGGCCTCCCCTATATTATGGTGAAACAAACCTATTCGATGACGTTCAAAATGAAGGCTCTCCATTAAGTCAATCTCTTCCTGATGAACGTAATAGGTCTGAAAGCCGATATTGCTGAAATTGAACAGAATATTTGGCTTCTGAAGAATGATGTGGGAGAGGTAAGTCTCGTTCGAGAGCTCCTGATTATTGACCCCAAGGTCAAATTGGGCATCAACCGAGCAGATGTTGACCGATTGCTCCAGTTTTTCATACGCCTTGTAGTTCGCGAAGGTCAAGTCCTGACTACCGCCTATTATAATAGGTATACAGTCGGCCTTGGCGAGCTCGTGTACTACTGCGCTCAATGCAAAATAGGTGTCATCCACCCTATTCCCGGGCTCGATATTACCCAAATCCACCACATCAAAAGACCAACGACCAAAAAAGAGGTCATATAACGCTCCTCGAACATAGTCGGGACCTTCACCGGCCCCATCATTCTTTCGCGCTCTTCGGTCTTCTTGTACCCCAATTAGAGCAACTCGAGCATTTTCCCAATCGGGCAATTCCCCTTCTTCGACGAATTTGGATAGCTTGGACCCCAATGAATCCGGGTGTTTATTGGACCAAGACTCGATGAATTCATTACTCAGTGGTCTTAAAAACTCGCGCATGATGCCAACTAGCTTTTCTTAGCCTTTCGTTTTCCCCCTCTCTTAGTTTTAGGCGCGTCGGCCTGTAGCTTCAAGCACTCCTCTCGAGTAAGCGACTTTGGGTCCACGTCTTTAGGGATTTTGATGTTTTGCCGACCGATCTTAATGTACGGCCCGTAGCGACCATTCAACACTTGAACTACGGGATCCTCCTCATCAAAGACATGTATGAATTTATTCTTATCGGCCTCCTTCTTGGCTTCGATCAGCTCAATGGCTCTTTCGAATGTGACGCTCATGGGGTCTTCGTCCTTCGGAAGCGAAGCAAAAAGACGGCCCTGCTGCACATAGGGTCCAAAACGACCGATATTCGCTTTGATGACTTCTCCTTCGTATTCACCCAATTCGCGTGGAAGCTTGAACAGTTCCATAGCCTCCTCAAAGGTGATGGTCTCGATATGCTGGTCCTTTCTCAGGCTCGCGAACTTCGGCTTCTCTTCGTCATCCACGGTTCCTATCTGAATCATGGGCCCAAAACGCCCTATGCGGGCTATAAATGGCCGACCCGATTTCGGATCCTCTCCGAGAACCCGTTCACCGGTTGCCCGATCCGCATTCTCTTGAACGTCCTCCACATTTTCATGGAACGGTTTATAGAATTGGCGGATCATATTGTTCCAATCCTTCCGGCCTTTGGCGATCTCGTCAAACTCTTCTTCTACATTCGCTGTAAAATGTAGGTCGAGGATATTACCAAACTCTTGAACCAGGAAGTCGGTGACTACCATACCGATGTCGGTCGGGAAAAGCTTATTCTTTTCGGCTCCTGTGATCTCTGTCGCCATTTTACTGCGCACAGTTCCATGCTCCATGGTCATCACCTCGTAATTGTGTTCTACTCCGGGACGCTCGGTCTTCTCCACATAATTCCGAGCTAAAATCGTCGAAATCGTCGGGGCATAGGTAGAAGGGCGACCAATCCCAAGCTCCTCCAACTTTTTCACCAAACTCGCCTCGGTAAACCTAGGCGGATGCTTCGTAAAGCACTCAGTGGCCGAAATGCGGTCTACAGCCAGCTCTTCACCTTCAGTCATACGGGGTAGCATACCGGCCTGCTCTTCGTTTTCGTCGTCGGTACCCTCGAGGTATACTTTCAGGAATCCGTCAAAAACCAACACCTCACCCTTTGCTGTGAACGTGGGCGCATCGCCTGATCCTTCGATCTTCACCGTCGTGCGTTCCAATTTCGCCTCCGACATCTGTGAAGCGATCGTGCGTTTCCAAATGAGCTCGTACAAACGCTCCTGATTCCGGTCTGCTCCGGCCTCATGTCGATTCATATAGGTCGGGCGAATGGCTTCGTGTGCCTCCTGCGCATTGTTCGATTTCGTTGCGAACTGGTGCGACTTACTGTACTGATCTCCATATGCGGAACGAATCTCCGCTGCGGCTGAATTGATCGCCTCTTGACTCAAATTGGTGCTGTCGGTACGCATGTAGGTTATGAGTCCACTTTCGTACAATCGTTGTGCAACCGACATCGTCTGCGAAACCGAAAAACCTAGCTTCCGCGCCGCCTCTTGCTGCAACGTCGAGGTTGTGAAGGGCGCAGCAGGTTTCTTCGTTCCCGGCCTTTTCTCTACACTGTTCACCGTAAAGGTGGCCGGAACACAGTTTTGGAGTGTTTTTTCTGCGCCCTCGCGGGCCGATGGGCGAGTCGACGTCTCTGCCGAAAACCCTGCTCCCTCCGAATTCTTGAAGGAACCTTGAATCCGGAAACTAGTCTCCGGATCAAAATTCATGATCTCTCGTTCGCGCTCGACGATCAGGCGAACGGCTACGGATTGTACCCTTCCGGCCGAGAGGCCGGTTTTCACCTTCCGCCATAAAACAGGCGAAACTTCAAACCCAACCAATCGGTCCAAAACGCGACGGGCCTGTTGAGCATTGACCAAGTTAATGTCTATGTCGCGCGGATTCTCAACGGCCCTCGTAATGGCGTTCTTCGTAATCTCATGAAATACGATGCGCTTGGTGTTATTGGGCTTTAAACCTAATGTCTCATACAAGTGCCAGGCAATCGCCTCTCCTTCTCGATCCTCATCCGTGGCCAACCAAACCACTTCGGCATCCTTAGCGAGTTTTTTGAGTTCGCTAACGGTCTTCTTTTTATCGGGACTGACCTCGTATTTCGGTTTAAATTCGTTGTCGATATCGATCCCCATATCCTTCTTTGGCAAATCCCGGATGTGTCCAATACTCGACTTCACCAGGTAGTCCTTTCCCAAAAAACCTTCAATGGTTTTGGCCTTTGCAGGGGACTCAACAATCACTAAATTCTTTACCATATAGCAGTTTTATGCAGCGCAAACAGCTTGCAAATTAAAGGAATAATAGCCTCTTCAAAACAAAGGCAGTTTTAAATCGTTCCCTTTTACGACAAAATTAAAACCTGCCATATTGGCATACCGGCGAGGGTTTTCGTACCTTTGCAGGCCAAATTAGAAGAACATGAGCGAAGTGCATTTTGGCAACAAAGTGATAGACGAAGGACGTCAAGGAGAGGCGGTGATGCTTGAGAATGAGCTCGTCGGAAAGGGCCGGAAACTCTATATAGAAAGCTACGGCTGTCAAATGAATTTTTCGGACAGCGAGATCGTAGCTTCTATTCTCGGTGAAAACGGATTCGAAACCACGCGCAACATCGAAGAAGCTGATGTGGTCTTCGTCAATACCTGCTCGATTCGCGAAAAAGCTGAGCAAACGGTTCGCAATCGCTTGGGCCATTTCCACAAGGCCAAAGAGGCCAAACCCGCAATGATCATCGGGGTACTTGGTTGTATGGCCGAGCGAATGAAAGAGACCCTGCTCGAAGAGGAAAAACTCGTAGACTTGGTCGTTGGGCCGGATGCCTATCGGGATCTGCCCGACCTCATTCAAGAGGTGGATGGCGGACGCAAGGCCGTGAACGTTATCCTTTCAAAGGAAGAGACATATGCGGATATTGCTCCGGTTCGACTCGGAGGAAATGGAGTAACGGCCTTTGTTACGATCATGCGCGGTTGCGATAACATGTGTACCTTCTGCGTAGTTCCTTTTACCCGTGGTCGCGAACGAAGCCGAGATCCACAAACCATAGTCAACGAAGTGAAAGACCTCGCGGCCAAAGGTTACCGCGAAGTAACGCTTCTTGGACAAAATGTCGACTCTTACTTATGGTATGGCGGTGGACTCAAAAAAGACTTTAAGCAGCTCAGCGAAGAAGAACAAAAGCGCGCCGTCAATTTTGCTCAATTGCTCGAACTCGTAGCCATTGCTGCACCAAAGGTTCGGGTGCGCTTCAGCACCTCCCACCCCAAAGACATGCACGATGATGTGTTGCACACCATCGCCAAGCACGATAACATCTGCAACTACATCCACCTGCCTTTTCAATCGGGCAGCAATCGAATTCTCGAGCTCATGAACCGCGGACATACCCGTGAGTGGTATAAGCAGCGCATCGACCGCATTCGCGAAATAATTCCGGACTGTGGAATCTCGCACGATATCATTTCCGGATTCTGCACGGAAACAGAAGAAGATCATGCCGATACGCTCGAACTCATGGACTACGTGAGGTACGACTTCGGATTTATGTTCAATTATTCGGAGCGGCCGAACACCATGGCACAGCGAAAATTTGAAGATGATGTCCCTACCGATGTCAAGAAAAGACGTCTGCAGGAGATCATAGCGAAACAGCAAGAACACAGTCTGGAACGCAACAAAACGTACGTGGGAAAAACCCACCGGGTACTCGTCGAAGGAACTTCAAAACGAAGCGAGGAACAACTGTTCGGCCGTACCACTCAAAATACCGTAGTGGTTTTAGACCGGGAGAACTACCAACCGGGAGATTACGTAGATGTCGCTGTGCACGATTGCACCGCGGCCACCTTGCTAGGCAAGGCAGTCGGTAAAGCGGACGGACCAGCATAAAAGTACCATACATTGGATCTTCAATCGATAAAACAGCGTTTTGAGATCATCGGGAACAGCCCCTTACTGAACCGAGCTATCGAAAAAGCAGTTCAGGTGGCTCCAACCGACATCTCGGTCCTGGTCACAGGTGAAAGCGGGGTAGGTAAAGAAAATATCCCGAAGATCATTCACAGCCAGTCGGCCCGCAAACACAATCCGTATATCGCGGTCAACTGTGGCGCCATTCCTGAGGGCACCATTGACAGCGAACTTTTTGGGCACGAAAAAGGAAGTTTTACCGGAGCTACTTCGGCCCGAAAGGGATACTTCGAAGAAGCTGATTCCGGAACGATCTTTCTCGATGAAGTCGCCGAACTACCTCTTTCCACACAGGTTCGCCTACTTCGCGTTCTCGAAACGGGCGAATTCATGAAGGTGGGTTCCAGTAAGGTCCAAAAGACCGACGTGCGCATCGTGGCCGCGACCAACGTTCCCATGGACGAAGCCATTGGTAAAGACCACTTTCGGGAAGATCTATACTACCGACTCAATACCGTGGAAATCCACTTACCTCCACTGCGCGATAGAGCCGAAGACATTCACTTGCTATTCCGCAAGTTCGCCTCCGATTTCGCCAATAAATACCACATGCCGACCCTGCAGCTCAACAACGAAGCCGTTGAGCTCATCAATCACTATCGCTGGCCGGGAAACATTCGTCAACTGAAGAATTTCACCGAAGAGATCAGCGTTATCGAAACGGAGCGCATTGTAACGGCTCAAACCATTCAGCGCTACTTGCCCGAAAGTGCACGTTCCAATTTACCCATGATCTATCGCGATCGATCGGGCACTTCGAGCGAATCGGATTTTTCCTCCGAACGCGACATCTTATACAAGGTCCTCTTCGATATGCGGAACGACATCAACGACCTTAAAAAGCTGACCATGGAACTCATGAAAGAGGGCGGTCCGACCGGGGAAGAGTTTCGCCAAGAGAACGCCCAGCTACTCGCTAAGGTGTACGACAATTTCGACGACGACACGACTATCGAAATTCCGGACCGAACGAGCAACGTACCGTCAACGATCAACACCGACATTTACGAAGATGACCAGGTGATCGAGGAAAGCCTGACCCTCCAAGACAAAGAGATCGAAATGATCCGCAAGGCCCTTGATCGAAATCAAGGCAAACGCAAGGATGCCGCCAAGGAACTCGGAATATCCGAACGCACGCTTTATAGAAAGATCAAACAGTACGACCTATGATACGCCACCTTCTGCTTCTTTTTATTATCGCCCTGTCGGGCGGATGCGGGGGCGGGTACTCCTTTACGGGCGCCAGTATTTCGCCTGATGTCAAATCGATTTCTGTGGGCTTTTTCGAGAACTACGCCTCGCTCGTGAATCCATCGCTGAGCCAGGTAACTACGGAAAAGCTGAAAGACATCTTCTTGGTGCAAACCAATTTGGAGGTTATTCAACGCGACGGCGACCTTCAATTCGAGGGGTCGATCATCGACTACAATGTTCGACCGTTGGCGATCCAAGCCGATGAACAAGCTGCGCAAAACCGCCTCACAATCACCCTGGCCGTAACCTTCATCAATACCAAAGACCCGGAGAAGGACTACGAATCGCGCTTTACCCGTTTTGGCGATTTCGACGCAAATCAAGAACTTTCTGCAGTTGAAGAGGATCTCGTTGAGCAGATCACCACCGAATTGGTGCAAGACATCTTCAACAAGGCCGTAGTCAACTGGTAAATTATGGATGCAGCACGCCTGCTCGGATGGATCGCCAAACCGTGGAATCTCGATGCCTCGGCCGCGAAGGAATTGAACGAGATCATTGATTCGTTCCCGTACTTCGTTGGTGCCCGTATGCTGCACCTGAAAGCCTTGGAGAACACCAGTAGTTTCAGGTACAACGGCCAACTAAAGAAAACAGCGGCACATTCACCAGACCGTACCGCGCTGTTCGAATTCATCACGGCGAAACCCATCGCGCCGCAGGCGCAGGAAGCAAAGCAACAGCCGCAGCTACAGCAACAGAACGAGTTGACCGAGCAATACACTGGCCGGGCGGATTTGATACCGGAGCCGGAGCCTTTGGAACGGCAGCTAGAGGATGTCCTGGAGGAAAACGACGATGCGGTCGAGATCGAGGATGCCATTCGCGAAGATGGCGATGGGGAAAGGGTGATCGGAAGGCCGTTGAAGTTCGACAGAACCGAGCGACATTCCTTTGCTGAGTGGCTGAAGCTCACCAGCATGAAGCCCATTGAGCGCCAAGAAGAGAAAGCGGCCGAAGAGATCGCAGCCGAACCTATTTCGACCGAACACGAATCGTTTGAGCAGGCACGCGATACTAAAAGCGAAGAAACCGAAGAGAAGCGCAGATCGCTCTCGCGCCAGGATCTCATCGATCGATTCCTGGCTGAATCGCCCCGAATGAGTCTTCCTCAGAAGCACGCTCTTGGGAAGGGCAATGTGGCCAAGAGCAGTTTGGACGAAGACGACTCGCTCATGACCGAGACTTTGGCGCGGGTGTACTCAGAGCAAGGGTTGTACAAAAAAGCCGTAAAAGCCTATCGTTTACTTAGCTTGAAATATCCCGAAAAAAGTGGTTACTTTGCCGACCGAATTAACGAGATCAACGATCTGAAAGAGAGAAAATAAGATGTACACGTTGTTTGCTGCTTTGATCATCATCACCTGTATTTTGCTCGTGTTGGTGATTTTGGTTCAGAACCCGAAGGGAGGAGGATTGTCATCTACTTTTGGAGGAGGAAACCAAATGTTCGGCGTTCAAAAAACGACCGATTTCCTTGATAAAGCCACCTGGACCCTTGCCGGGGTTTTGTTGGCCCTTACATTGTTGAGCAACTTTGCCATCGATCGCGGTGATGCGGTCATCGATGAAGGCTCACGCGTTCAGGAACAAGTTGAAGGTGCAGGTTCCGTTATTCAACAAGCCCCAACCACGGGTGGTGCCGGAGGCCTTAACCAGATTCCGACAGAGGGTGAAGGTGACGGATCTGCTGAGTAACCCCACACTTGAAAAAAGTTTGAAAGTGCCGGTCTGACAACCAGACTGGCATTTTTTCTTTGTACCTGTCAGAAATCCGGCGGAATAAAACTGACAAAATGTACGTCCTGTGCCTTGGCACAGTTTGTGTCCTAAGGCGAGTATTCGATATTGAAAACAAAGTTTAACTCATAAATCAAATCTGAAATGGCTGAAGTTAATATTACGCCGCTGGCCGATCGCGTTCTTGTTGAACCGGCTCCGGCAGAGACCAAGACTTCTTCGGGAATCATCATCCCTGACACGGCTCAAGAAAAGCCGCAGCGCGGAACCGTGGTTGCCGTTGGAAATGGAAAACCAGACGAGCCCATGATCGTTAAAGTAGGCGATAGTGTGCTTTACGGAAAGTACTCGGGCACCGAGCTCCAGTACGAGGGCAAAGACTACCTCATTATGCGTGAATCAGACATTTACGCAATCCTCTAATTTAGACATTAACCCTAAAAAATACCCTTAGCAATGGCAAAGGAAATTAAATTCGACATCGAGTCTCGCGATGGACTCAAGCGCGGTGTAGACGCACTGGCAGAGGCCGTGAAGGTGACCCTCGGACCTAAAGGTCGCAACGTGGTGATCCAAAAATCTTTTGGCGCTCCAACCATCACCAAAGACGGTGTTTCGGTAGCCAAAGAAATCGAACTGGAAGATGCACAGGAGAACATGGGTGCACAAATGGTAAAAGAAGTTGCTTCCAAAACCGCTGACTTGGCCGGTGACGGAACCACTACCGCTACCGTATTGGCTCAGGCGATCGTAACGGTCGGACTCAAAAACGTGGCGGCCGGAGCCAACCCCATGGATCTCAAGCGCGGAATCGATAAAGCGGTCACTACCATTATCGAGAACTTGAAGGAGCAATCTCAAGAAGTCGGCGATAGCTTCGAGAAGATCGAGCAGGTTGCCGCTATCTCAGCCAACAACGATGAGAGCATTGGTAAGCTCATCGCTCAGGCCATGGAGAAAGTGGGCAAAGAAGGAGTGATCACCGTAGAAGAAGCAAAAGGAACCGACACTACCGTAGAAGTAGTTGAAGGTATGCAATTCGATCGCGGTTACCTTTCTCCATACTTCGTGACCAACAGCGATAAAATGGAAGCCGACCTCGACAATCCATTCATTTTGATCTTCGCCAAAAAGATCAGCAGCATGAAGGACTTGTTGCCGGTACTCGAGCAAACCTCTCAAAGCGGACGTCCGCTTTTGATCATCGCTGAGGACATCGAAGGTGAAGCTCTTGCTACACTCGTTGTTAACAAAATCCGCGGTGCCCTCAAAGTAGCCGCCGTAAAAGCGCCTGGTTTCGGAGATCGTCGCAAGGCCATGTTGGAAGACATCGCCATCTTGACGGGCGGAACCGTAGTAAGCGAAGAGCGCGGCTATAAGCTCGAAAACACCACTATGGACATGCTCGGTACTGCCGAGAAGATCACCATCGACAAGGACAACACGACGATCGTGAACGGTGCCGGAAGCGAGGAGGACATCCAAGCCCGCGTAGGACAGATCAAAGCTCAGATCGAAACCACGACCAGCGATTACGACAAAGAAAAGCTGCAAGAGCGCTTAGCTAAATTGGCCGGTGGTGTTGCCGTACTGTACGTAGGTGCTGCTTCTGAAGTGGAAATGAAAGAGAAGAAAAATCGCGTTGACGACGCCCTACACGCTACTCGTGCAGCCGTTGAAGAAGGAATCGTTGCCGGTGGTGGTGTGGCACTGGTGCTCGCAATTAAAGCCATCGCCGATGCCGAAGGCGAGAACGATGACGAAACCACAGGTATGGCTATCGTGCGTCGTGCGATCGAAGAGCCACTGCGCCAAATTGTAGCAAACGCGGGCGGCGAAGGTTCCGTAGTTGTAGCTAAAGTAGCGGACGGAGAAGGAGACTTCGGATACAACGCCAAGAACGATACGTACGTGAACATGTTCGAGGCGGGTATCATTGATCCGACCAAAGTAACCCGCGTAGCTTTGGAAAATGCCGCTTCCGTAGCCGGAATGCTGCTCACCACAGAAGCTACGATCACCGAAATTCCTGAAGACTCTCCGGCCGGACCTCCGGCGGGAATGGGCGGCGGAATGCCGGGAATGATGTAAGCGATCGGAGATCGCGCAATGGGCCATCCATGAGCCATGGGCTATGAGCCCAGAACACTCCCAAAAATTGAAGAACCCCGGTACGCGAGTACTGGGGTTTTTCTATTTCAATGGCTCAGAGTCCAGAGTCAAAAGAGAAGAGCAGAACAAAATGATGCTGCACTTTTATCTGATCGCGCGGAACGTGACCTGATTAGCAGAACCTGATTTTGGCGCAGCCAAAACCCAATCTGAAAGACCTGGTTCTTAGTTCCTAGTGAGGGCAATTTGACCCTATTCCCAGAGTTTAAACATGGGGTTAAACTACTGTAAACGTTTGGAATTTTGCTAAATAGAACGTGTCTTCAAAAACCTTTGAATCGGGTAAATACTCCGCTCTTTTGTTTTAAACCCCACCAAAATGACGACAACTACCCTCGCCCGCGCTTCCAAGTCAAAGTCCATAATCGACTTAAAAAGGCCTCTTAGCCTTCCGCTACTTATTACTGTTGTGCTCTTTTTCCTAGGCCAATCAATATACGCTCAAAGTACCTGCGCAACAGCGATTAATATTGGCAGCAGCAGTGGCGATACAGCAACATTCTCAGGGTCGGACGTTTGGTTTAAGTTTCAAGCTTCGGATACAGCTCATATTGTGCAGATTGGTATTCACGGTCAGTGGACTCCGGAGTTGTACGTAAACGCTTATTCAGGGTCGTGTGGCTCCTTATCGCTAATTGAAGGTCAAGACACGATTACAGCTCAATGACCTTGTACAACTCTTGATTTCAGAGTTAACAGCTTCGACCTACTATTACGTAAAGCTTTCACCTGCGAATTCTGGACAAACATATGTTCAGTCTGTTGCCTTTGTACCCCCTTGTTCATCTTGTCAATCTTCTATTGATCCGTGTGAACGAATTTGTAACGGTGATTGGGCCTCGGTTAATATTAGTTACTATAATAGTAATCTCATTATCCACGAAGTCTGCTTGCGGACAGAACTTGATTGTGAATCCTTCGTTTGAGGAGTACAATGTTACTTGTTCCGATGTTATCGGTGAAGGTAGAATAATGGACGCCCTTGGTTGGGAAAGGGCTACAAGAAATTACTTTGGCGCCAGTGATCTACTGAGTCCTTGTTCAAGAACTGGTTTTAGATCGCCCATGAATGAAAGAGGTTTCCAATTCGCGAGCAAAGGAACGAATTATGCCTTTTTTGGGTACATGTATTTCTATTCAAGTGTAAATGGCCCTAGTACAACAACTGAGACAATTCAACCGACATTAATTAGACCTCTTTTAGCGGACTCCTGTTATACATTTGAAGCAAATGTATCGATTGCGGATAGCCTACCATTTCTTGTATTGACCCCCTATAAATTGGACAGAAATTATCAATCAATTTAGCAGAGTTTTTGGGTTTAACAATTTATTTTCT
>JAGWBA010000040.1 GCA_021296215.1 Flavobacteriales bacterium | reverse complement strand
CATCGCTTACCAAGCCCCACATCAGCTCGTACACCGGCCATTAAAGTCTCGAATATCAACAACTCTAATGACCTCTTTCAAATCCTCTATAAATATAAAAGCCCCACCGTAATGGTGAGGCTTTCGATAGAGTTCCGCATCGTGCCGTTAGGCACCGAGCTTTTCTTTTAATCCCGAATCGAGGGCGGCCAGGAATTCCTCGGTGGTGAGCCAATAATCCCCGGTCATGTCTTTTCCGTGGATCAGGAGCGCGAGGTCCTTGGTCATTTTTCCGCTTTCAACCGTTTCAATGCATACCGATTCGAGCGAATGCGCGAAGTTGATCAGAGCGACGTTTCCGTCGAGTTTTCCTCGGTGCGCCAATCCTCTCGTCCAAGCGAAGATCGATGCGATCGGATTCGTACTCGTTTTATTTCCTTGTTGGTGCTGGCGATAGTGACGCGTAACCGTTCCGTGCGCGGCTTCGGCTTCCATCACTTCTCCGTCGGGAGTCAATAGAGTAGAGGTCATGAGCCCGAGTGATCCAAACCCTTGGGCAACGGTATCTGACTGTACGTCACCATCGTAGTTTTTACACGCCCAAACAAAGCCACCTTCCCATTTCAAGGCCGCAGCTACCATATCGTCGATCAAGCGGTGCTCGTACGTGATTCCGGCCGCAGCAAACTTGTCCCGGAACTCGTTTTCGAATACTTCCCGGAAGATGTCCTTGAATCGACCATCGTACGCTTTCAAGATGGTGTTCTTGGTACTCAGGTACAATGGCCATTTCTTGGTAAGGGCTTGATTCATACAGCTACGCGCAAAACCGTAGATCGATTCGTCGGTATTGTACATGCTCATGGCCACTCCGCCGTCGCCTTCGAATTGGTACACTTCCCAAGTTTTGGTTTCGCCACCACTTTCGGGAGTAAAACTCATGGTGAGTTTTCCTTTTCCTTGGATTACGGTGTCGGTAGCGCGGTATTGATCACCGAAAGCGTGACGACCAATGCAGATCGGCTTGGTCCAACCGGGAACCAAACGAGGCACATTGCGCATGATGATCGGTTCGCGGAAAACTGTTCCACCGATGATGTTGCGGATGGTTCCGTTAGGAGATCTCCACATTTTCTTAAGATCGAACTCTTCAACACGAGCTTCATCCGGCGTAATCGTGGCGCATTTGATACCCACTTTGTGCTTTTTAACGGCTTCGGCAGCATCTACCGTAATTTGATCATTGGTCTCGTCGCGCTTCTCGATGCCCAGGTCGTAATACTCGAGCCGGATGTCCAGATACGGAAGGATCAATTTATCTTTAATGAATTGCCAAATGATACGCGTCATTTCGTCCCCATCCATCTCAACGACCGGATTGGCGACCTTGATCTTTTCAAAACTCATAGGTTCGGATTTTGTGTCAGACTCCTTTAAAGAGCGCCAAATTTAAGAAATCAAGGGCAATTTTCTGGGTCCGGGAGCGGCCGGATAAAATGTACTTTCTACACTTTAAAAGTCGACGTCGAGGTCTAGCCGGCGTTGAAGGTCGAGCAATGCGGGATTCTTTTCGGCCATGTGCTTGAATTTCTCCTGTGGTGTGTACAGCTGTTTAACCTGTGAGTGCTCCAACACGATGACCTCCAGCTGCATCTGAAAGTTGTTCAGCCGCGTCCGCATGAACTCCATGAGCTCCGGCTTTTCCTTCTCGATCTCGTTCCGTTGAATGTTGTTCTCCACCTCGAAGGTTACATGAAAATCGGCCCCCAGATTGGGCTTGTGCTTGTTGAGGGTATTCATCAAACTCCACTTTTGTTCCTCCTTCAACTTGTCGCAATACAAGTCCCAATAGTACTGCAAGCGGTCCTGATCGAAGGCGTCGGCCTGACCCTTGGGCGAGTCGCTTTCGATCACCGGCTTCTCCTTGGCCTTTTCTTCTTGCTCCTGCAAAAGGTTGTTGATGGATAGGGTAGCCGCTACTTTTCTTTTTCTGTCCCTACGGGACGATGCGGGTGTAGGCACCTCTTCCAACACCTTGCTCGGCGGCGGACTCGGTGGTTCTACTGGAGGTTTCTCCTCACTCCGTTCGGAAATAGGTTCAGGTGAGCGCGATTCCTCGCTTCGCTCAAAAGGGTGTTCAGGCGAGGGTGTTTCATCCCGTATGCCGGAATGACTTGATCCCTTGCTAGCCGTCGCTGTCGCTGGTGATGCTGATGCAGTCGTTGGTGCGGTCGCTGTTGCTGCCGCTTCCGCAGATCCCTTGTAATTCACTTTAGCTTCGGCCGGCCCTAGAATTCGCGCTTCCTCATCTACTTTTTTTTTTACCTCGGACGAATCGAGCGAACAGAGTTGCATCAAGGTGATCTCAACCAAGAGCCGTTGATTGTTGCTATTCTTGTATTGAACGTCTGCTCCATTGGCTAACTCCATTGCCCTAACCAACCAAGGAATTGAACAAGCCGCAGCTTGTTGTCGATAGCGCTCCTTGATCTTTTCTCCGACCTGAAGCAGCTGCAGTGTCGCTTCGTCCTGACACACCAATAAGTTTCTTAAATGTTCGGCCAACCCATTGATGAAGTGATGGCCATCGAAACCTATTTTCAAGACTTCGTCAAATAAGAGCAGGCTCGACTGAATGTCTTGCCCGACCAAATGTTCTACCAATTTAAAGTAGTACTCGTAGTCGAGGATATTCAGGTTGTCGATCACGGCCTCGTAGGAGAGCGTATTTCCCGAGAAACTCACCATGCGATCGAAGATCGAAAGTGCGTCACGCATGGCTCCGTCCGCCTTTTGGGCAATGATATGTAGCGCGTCTTGTTCTGCACTCACACCTTCTTGCTCGGCCACATATTGAAGGTGCCCCACAATGTCTTCAACTCCGATTCGATTAAAATCAAAAATTTGACAACGAGATAGTATAGTGGGTATGATCTTGTGCTTTTCAGTAGTCGCCAAAATAAAGATGGCGTGGGCCGGTGGTTCCTCGAGGGTTTTCAGGAAGGCGTTGAATGCGGCCTGACTCAACATATGCACCTCGTCGATGATGTACACCTTATATCGTCCCTTCGGTGGGGCAAAGCGCACTTGATCGATCAAATTTCGGATATCGTCAACCGAGTTATTCGACGCCGCATCCAATTCAAAAATATTGAACGAAAAGTCGTCATCGCCTCCCGTCAACGCTACATTTGCATCGTCGAGGTTGATCGCTTTGGCCAAGATTCGAGCGCAGGTCGTTTTTCCCACACCTCGCGGCCCACAAAAAAGCAAGGCCTGAGCTAGATGGTCGCTCTTGATCGCGTTCTGGAGTGTATGGGTGATGGAGCGTTGCCCCACCACACTCTCGAAGTCCTGTGGACGGTACTTCCTGGCCGAAACGATGAAATTCTCCATAAGGCAAATATAGAAGGCTGTGCCGTTTTGGGCGCCCGAGGATAAAAGGAGTTATGAACAGAATATAAAGAGCTGTTCTAGTGTTGCTGATTCTTGGTGTATTCCTTATCTTTGCCGTCCGTTTTTACGGAATAGTTAATTCATTGATTATCAACTAAACGATTCTGAGATGTCGAATCAGTATGAGACCGTCTTCATCTTACATCCCGTTTTATCTGAAGATCAGATAAAGGAGACGGTAAACAAATTCCAGGATTTACTCAAGGCCGGAGGTGCTGAGTTTGTATCCAAGGAAGACTGGGGGCTGCGCAAGTTGGCTTACCCTATTCAAAAAAAGAAGAGTGGTTTTTATCACCTCTTCGAATTCAAGGCTCCTGGGAGCTTGATCGATGGTTTTGAAACCGAATTGCGCCGTGATGAGCGCATCATGCGTTTCTTGACCGTTCGCATGGACAAGTACCATGTAGAGTACGCCGAAAGTCGTCGTAAGCGTTTGTCTAACAAAAAACAGGAGGCTTAATCATGGCAGAAGGATTGATGAAAGAAGCCCAGTCTAAGGGTGGAGGCCAAGGAGACATTCGTTACTTGACACCTCTTAGTATCGACACCGGTAAAAAAGAGAAGTACTGTCGTTTTAAAAAGGCAGGCATTAAATTCATCGACTACAAGAACCCGGATTTCCTTTTGAAGTTGGTGAACGAGCAAGGTAAGATCTTACCTCGCCGTCTAACCGGTACCTCACTGAAGTATCAACGCAAAGTCGCCACAGCCATCAAGCGTGCCCGTCACTTGGCCTTGATGCCATACGTGGGTGATATGCTCAAATAAGGAACACCATGGAGATCATTCTGAAACAAGACGTTGAGAACCTGGGGTTCAAAGACGATATCGTAACGGTTAAACCCGGTTACGCTCGTAACTTCCTCATTCCACAAGGAATGGGTATCATGGCAACTCCTTCGGCCATCAAAATGCTCGAAGAAACTTTGCGTCAACGCGCTCACAAAGAAGCGAAGTTGATCGAAGACGCCAATAAAACTGCTGAAGCACTGAGCGCAGCTGAGATCACCATCAAAGCGAAAGTAGCTAAAGGCGGAACTAAACTCTTTGGTTCTGTTACAGCATCTGACCTTTCTGCTAAATTGAGCGAAATGGGACACGATATCGATCGTAAGTACATTTTGATCAACGGTGGATTGGTTAAAGCACTTGGGCCTTACGAAGCGGCAATTCGCCTTCACCGCGAAGTCCGCACTACAGTTTCTTTTGAAGTCGTTGCTGAGTAAGGAATTCGAAATATTTTTAAAGGAGCCCCGCCAATCGGCGGGGCTTTTATGTTTAAGAAGCATGGTTTTTAATAACTTCTCGCATTAAATATTAATACCATGGATCTGCAGATAAAATCTTTTAAGGAGTATAAAGAAAAATACGAGCTTAGTGTACAAGACCCCTCGGCGTTCTGGGATTCAATAGCAGAAGAATTTTCATGGCGGAAAAAGTGGGATAAGACCTTTGAGTCGGACTTTTCGAAACCGGACGTGAAGTGGTTCTTGAATGCGAAGTTGAATATCACCGAGAATTGCCTGGATCGTCACCTGAAGGACCGAGGGAACAAGCTCGCCATAATTTGGGAGCCAAATGATCCCAAGGAGCGATTCATTCGTTGGACGTATCGAGAGCTTTATGAGCGGGTGAACCAGTTTGCCAATGTGCTTAAGAACCATGGAATTCAGAAGGGTGACCGCATTGCGATCTATATGCCTATGATCCCCGATTTAGCTGTGGCTACATTAGCGTGTGCGCGAATCGGAGCTATTCACAGCGTGGTATTTGCCGGATTTTCGGCCCATTCATTGGCCGATCGGATCAATGATGCGCAATGCAAGATGGTGTTGACTTCGGACGGATTGTACAGAGGTGCAAAGGAGATTCCGGTGAAGGCCGTGGTCGACGAAGCGCTTCAGAACTGCCCGTCGGTTGAGACGGTTCTGGTTGCAGAGCGTACCCAGTGGTCCGTGAAAATGAAAGAGGGACGCGATTTTTGGCTCTACCCTGAGTTGGAAGCAGCCGATAAGGAGTGTCGGGCCGAGGAAATGGATGCCGAGGACATGCTTTTCATTTTGTATACCAGTGGGTCAACGGGTAAGCCAAAAGGCGTAGTGCACACCTGTGGTGGATACATGGTCTACGCGGGTTATAGTTTCTCTAACGTGTTTCAGTATCAGGAATCCGATGTGTACTGGTGTACGGCCGATGTGGGCTGGATCACCGGGCATACGTATATCGTTTATGGTCCACTCTTGAACGGAGCCACAACGGTCATGTTCGAAGGGGTGCCGACCTACCCTTCTCCCGGACGATTTTGGCAGGTCTGTGATAAGCATGGAGTCAATCAATTTTACACGGCGCCGACGGCGATTCGGGCATTGATGGCTCACGGTGAAGACCACGTACTTTCTTATGGACTTTATTCGCTGAAGGTGCTGGGTAGTGTCGGAGAACCGATCAATGAAGAGGCGTGGGAGTGGTACCACATTTACGTGGGTAAGGAGCGTTGCCCGATCGTAGATACATGGTGGCAGACTGAAACGGGCGGAATCATGATCTCGGGACTGGGAGCTCATTCACCCATGAAACCGTCTCACGCTGGTTATCCGTTGCCGGGCATACAACCTGTATTGCTCGATTCGGACGGAAATGAGATCGAGGAGAACGAAGTCGAAGGGTATTTATGCGTTAAGCATCCGTGGCCTTCTATGTTGAGGACGACATATGGGGACCATGAGCGTTGTAGAGTAACTTATTTCTCTCACTATGACGGATACTATTTCACCGGAGATGGTGCCAAGCGCGATGAGAATGGGCTCTACCGCATTATCGGTAGGGTAGATGACGTGATCAATGTGTCGGGACACCGTTTCGGTACGGCCGAAATTGAGAATGCGATCAATGCCAACGACAAGGTAGCGGAGAGCGCAGTTGTCGGATATCCGCACCCGATCAAGGGACAGAGTATTTACGCTTATGTGATCACCAAGGACGAAGTAAAGAATCCCGAGGTGTTGAGAGCGGAGATCGTTGAAACTGTGGTAGAGGAGATCGGAAAGATCGCCAAGCCGGAGAAGATCCAGTTCGTTCCCGGATTACCTAAGACTCGATCGGGCAAGATCATGCGTCGGATATTGCGGAAGGTTGCCGGAGGCGATACGTCTAATTTGGGCGATACGTCTACCTTGCTCGATCCGGATGTAGTTGAAATCATCAAAGAAGGTGCCCTCTAATGCGATTGTACAAAGGGTAGCGGACTTCTATAAGTGTTTCCTCCCTTCGATCGAATGTCGGAGGAGGAGCGACTTTATTTAGCCACACGCACCGAAGTCACCTATGTTCGACCCGGACAAGTAGTTTTTGAAAAAGGAATGAAGCCCGGTGACCATTTTTTCATGGTTCGATCAGGAGCCGTCGATTTGAAGGACGGCGAAGAGTTGATCGATGTTTTCGATGAGGGCGACTTGTTCGGTATTCGGCCTCTATTGGCCAACGATACATTCCGAGCGAGTGCCACGGTACTTGAGGAGGGAATCGTGTACTACATACCGCTCGTTTCGGGAAAAGGATACTGGAGCAAAACGCCAGGGTTGCGATGTACTTTGCCGCGGATTTCGCATCGTCCCGAAAGGGACCAAGTCAACAGGGCTTGGGTTCGATCACGCTTGCCGATGTCCGAAAGGACGTGCTACGGGGACGTGTAGAAACGAGTATTCAGGAAGCGGCCGTTCAGATGAGTCAGCGGGGTGTTGGCAGTTTCGTAGTCGTGGATGGCGAAGACCGGCCGGTTGGGATCGTGACGGATCGAGACTTAAGGGTGAAAGTTGCTACTGGAGAGGTTCCATTGAACTCTGAGGTCGATGGCATCATGAGCTTACCCGTGATGACGCTGGGACCCGATCAATCTCATGCAGCGTACTTGATACAGATGGTGCAGCGAAAGATTCATCATTTGGTCATAACGGAAGACGGCACTTCGAAATCCGCAGTAGTTGGAATGGTCAGCGAGCACGATATTTTGGCTGCCCCGGGTGATCACCCGGCTCTGATCATCCGGGAAATAAGGTCGAGCAAGGCCATCGAAAATGCTATTCGCTGGCGAAATAATGGTGATCGGCTCATTCAGAGGTATTTAGAGCAAGAGGTTTAGCCAACGACGATCAGTACACTGGCGACGGTGATGAACGATTCGGTTTATCGATTGTGCGCCCGACTGACCGAACAAGAACTTGGGCCACCACCTTGTTCGTACACATGGCTTTTACTGGGCTCACTGGGACGACAAGAACAACTTATTAGAACCGACCAAGTCCACGCGCTTATTCTTGAAGCCCAAAATGAGGAGATCGTTATTTTTCGGCTTGGTCGAAGAATGTGTGCGATCGGCTCGAATCATTTGGCTTTGATCGTGATGCAGTGGAAATCATGCCGACCGAGAGGAAACGGCGAAGTTCTATCGATGAATGGAAGGACCGGTTTACTTCCCGGATCAGCGTACCGAATGAGGAGAACATACTGCAGACCACTATTTTCTTCGATTTTCGGCCCATTGATGGTCCGGATGCTCGATCTAAAGCTTTGGCTGATCATATTTACAGCAAAAGCGATAGCCATGAGTTATTCACTCGATATTTAGCTCGTGACGGCACTGAAACGCCACCGCCATTGAGCTTTTTCAGGCAATTCATTGTGGAAAAATCGGGTGAACACTGCGATGAGTTCGACTTAAAGCTTCGTGTTTTATTGCCGTTGGTCGATGTGGCAAGAGTGTTGACCCTTCAGCACCAGATCCTCGATTTAAACAATACCAGGGCTCGCTATCTGAGAGTGGCTCAACTGGAGCCCAATAATGCGAGACTATTCAAAGATGCAGCTGAGGCATTCGATTACGCGCTAAGTTTGAGAGGTCAAATGGGAATTCGGTTAAGGACGTCGGGTCGATACATCCCATTATCGAAGTTGAGTAAGATCGAGAGACAATCGCTCCGCAGTATTTTCGATATCATCCATGAGTTGCAGACCATGCTGAAGGTCCGATTTCAACTCAACTATTTCCGCGGCTAATGATAAGATGGATTCAAGGTCTCTTTAGTGAACAGGATCCTCAAAGATCCAATGTAGACCTGGGGGCCAGGCAAGTCGTTTTCGATTGTGAAACCGACGGATTAGATCCTAGAAAGAATAGAATCCTCTCCATTGGTGCTGTGGAAATAATTGATAATAGGGTTCAATTGGCCACTGCATGGGAGGTTCGGGTTTGTCGACCTCACTTTGATGGGGGTGGAGCAGAGGTGCACGAGTTGACCAAGAGGGAAATGGACTCGGGGGTTGAGGAAAAAGAGGCTATTCAGTGCCTCATTTATTTTGCCGGAAGAAATACTTTGATGGGCCATTACGTGAGCTTCGATATTGCGCTCGTACAAAATGCCGCTGACCGATTGGGGTTGCAAAAACTTCAAAATGCCTCTTTCGATACCCTTGAGTTCATGCGGAAAAAATTTCCGGAAGGCTTGATCCGTAGTCGAAAGTCTTGGCCCTTAGGGGTATGTGCGGAGAGGTATGGAATTCCAAATGTTGGAGCGCACACAGCCTTGGGGGATGCCCATATGACGGCGTTGCTCTTTTTGGCCTTTCGCAAAGGTGGAGAATAGGCCTAATCCTTGATATTGCGGGCACTATTGTGTAATTTGAACACACCTATTTCCACCCCTACCTCATGAACAACGACCTACGTTCCACAATTCATGTACTCCTGCCTTTCTTGGTCTTCGGTGTGCTTTGGATAACCTTTACCGATCAGATCGTACTTAAATATTGGTCCGACGGAATTGATGTAATGTCGCAGGCCCAACTATTCAAAGGTCTTTTATTCGTCGCGCTCAACGGAATCCTCGTATTCTTCTTGATTCGTCGGTATATGCGCATAATAAGATCAACGGATACCAAGCAAACCAAGGTTCTTCAGCATACCGCGGACATCGTTTACTTGTTCGACCCCGATTTTATGGAGGTACGCTACGTGAACAATCGCATTACCGAAGTCCTCGGATACTTGCCCGAGGAAGTGATAAATCACAAATCCGTTTTCTTCAAGACCCTGAACAAGTCGGAGGAATCGTTACAACACGATCTGACCCAGATAAGAGAAGGCGATAGCTTGGATAGGGAGATCACGGTTTTCCACAAAGATGGAAGTACTAGAATCTTACAATCCAGAATAACGGCATTCGAAGATCCCGACCTTAAAAAGACCATGTTGCTAGGGGTTGTATCAGACCTTACTCAAGTCATTCACGACAAAGAAGACCTCAGTCGGCTCAACGACAGACTCGTTGAACTGATCAATAGTATCTCCGATGGGTTTATGGCCATTCGGGACGATTGGACGGTTTCTTATGCAAACCACATTATGGCCGGAATCACCGGGGTTCCCGTGGAGGAAGCAATGGATATGCCAATATGGGAGCTTATTGATTTTGGACCAGATAGCTTAACGAGAAAAAAGTTGCTCGAAGCCCATGGGACGAGAGAAAAAGCAACATTCGACACACTGGGGACCCAAAAAGAAATGGCTTCGAATAAGTATTCACCCCGGAGAAAACATGATGTCACTCTTGGTTCAAGACATCACCAAACAGAAAACCCAAAAACTCGAGCTCAAACGAAATCGCCGAAACCTCGCTTATCTGATGGATAATCTCGATGATTTGGCGTGGAGTGTGGACCTGAACTACAAATTTCTTTCGTTCAACAGAGCCTATGCCGATAGGCGTAAGACCTCGAAGGACGTAGAGGTGGAAAAGGGATTGGACCCGGAAAAATGGAGTCGTGCAATGAATGTCAAAGTCGACTGGACTGGATACTTCGAACGAGTTCTGCGCGACTATAAAACCATTCGCGAAGTACACAGTGAAAAGATAAGTAGCCAACAAGTGCATTTCGAGATTCGCGTTTACCCAATTCTCAACCGTAAAAATCGAGTTGAAGGCCTTGGTTGTGTATCTCGAGACATAACCGACATCAAGGTTTACGAGCAAGTGATCAGCGAGCAAAATGAGGTGATGTCCGCTGTTGCCCGGTTTCAATCGCATCAAATCCGCAGAACTGTCGCCAATATTCTCGGAGCCATAGAGTTACTTCAAAGTGAGCCTGAGGTCGTGGACCGTACCGAATACCGGAAAATGATCAAACAATCGGTGGACGAATTGGACGAAATGATCAAAACGATCGTGTCTCAAGCATACAGCGCCCGATCCATCCGGGATTAGGCATTGATTTGTTACCTTCCAATCATGAATAAAGTACGCATTTTCCTCAGTTGCACTGTCCTTGCATTGATTGCGGGCAGTAGCCTTCGGGCCCAAGCATTGTACTCGAGTCAAGAATCCCTAAATCGAGTTTGGTCGAATCCGGCCGAAACGGCCTTTACCACGGAGGGCGGACTTCGCCTGAACACGCGATTACAGCGATTTTCTGGAGTGCAAGGTGTTCCTTATCAAACATATTGGGTAACCAACGAGAATCGCATTAACTCCTGGTTCAATTCAGGCATTTCATTTTACTATGACCTCGATGGCTTGGCATTGAACAGGTTTCAATTTGGAATACCACTGGCTCTACATTTCGGAGAAGAATTCCGTTGGTCGGTCGGAGTTACGCCCTACGGCCATCTATCGTACTACGGAACCTCAGCCGGCGGCCCACCCATTGAAACTCCAGGCGGTTTCCCCGCGGAAAACGAATGGATATGGAACGCCGGAGCTCACGTTGGCGGGGCGATCGACTACCACGGACTTCATGTAGGGGCGAGCTGGTTCAACGCTGTGCACAGCAGTCAAGACTTCACCGAATACGACGTGAGTCGCATTTATGCATCGTATCGATGGAACGTTCAAGACGGCCTCGAGCTCGAGCCTGTGGCGACCATTCGTATAAATAGTCAAAGCAATGTGAACGACTATGGGGCGCACTTGTGGATCCGTAAGGCCATTCTCATCGGAGCGCATTGGCGCAACGCCTCAAACGGTTCCGGCAACTGGCTCATTCTCCAAGTGGGCTACGCTCAAGTGAATCAATTCGAGTTCTACACCTCGTTCGATTTCGATATGGGCGTCAACTACCCGGGCTTCACCGCGGAAGTCGGGCTCCAGTATAGTTTTAACGATTGATTTCTGGCCCTACGGGCCGATGAACATCTTCGCTCCCTTATTCGACCCAGTCGGCAATGAACAAGTTCGTTGCGCGGGTTCCGCTGTTTATGCGGTTACTCGCGAATACCAACTTTTCGCCGCCGTAGCTGAACATCGCAAAGGCGTCGAACTGGCTGTCGAAAGTGATCTGCTCCAACCCCGATCCGTCCAAATTGATCATGAACAGGTTGAACGGAAATCCTCGTTCGCTGGCATGGTTAGAGCTGAAGATGATCTTTTCACCACCCGGGTGGAAGAATGGAGCCCAATTCGCATTTCCGAGGTCTGTCACTTGGGTCAAGCCGCTTCCATTGGCATTACAAACGTAGATCTCCATATTCGTTGGCTCAACCATTCCTTTCTCGAGCAATCCGGTATACTTAGCTATCTCTTCGTCGGTTTTTGGGCGTGAAGAGCGAAAAACGATCTTACTTCCGTCCGGTGAAAAGAACGCGCCACCGTCATAGCCGAGTTCATCGGTGATCTGTACGATATCGCTGCCGTCGATATTACACGTGTACAGCTCGAGATCTCCGGAACGGTTAGAGGTGAAGACGATTCGGTCACCGTTTGGACTTACAGTAGGTTCGGCGTCGTAACCGGGACCGCCGATCAACGTGTCCAGAATATTTCCTTCGAGGTCCGCAACGAAAATATCGAAGCTATCGTAGATCGGCCAAACATAGGCACCGCTTGCTCCACGCTCCGGTTCGGCCGGACAAGCATCGCCTCCTAGGTGTGTCGACGAATAAATGATGGTGGTATCGCCCGGCATAAAGTAAGAGCACGTTGTACGTCCTTTACCCGTGCTGAGCATTGGAGGAACAACATCTGCCTTAGTTCCTTTGGCGATGTCCATATAGAAGATCTGATCGCACTCGAGTCCCCATTTGTCGTGATTGCTCTGAAAGACCAATTTTGAATCGTCGAAACTGAAGTACCCTTCGGCGTTATCCCCTCCGAAGGTCAGCTGGCGCACATTCGCCAAATGCGTTTCCTGCGGGTAGTGAAGCATGGTCTCATAGGTTCCTCCAGTCATTTTTTCCGAAGTTACTGTGGAGTCCGAAGCTTCAGATGTTTCCGATTCGGATGAAGGGCTCTGACAAGCCGTAAATCCGGCCGCGAGGCCGAAAGCCAATAAAATAGGGGTGATTTTCATGATCTGTAGTTATACTTTCTGAATTTCTGCCATGGCCTTATTAGCGCGTTTGAAGGCCGTTTTGTTTTTCCAGTTGAACCATTTTTTTCCGAAAAGTTTGCGAAAAAGGTCATCGATGTGGGTCGCGATACCCACTTTCCAAAGGCCTAAGAGACGCGTGCTCCAGCGAGGGCTGAGTGAGCGTAAGCTCATTGCGAAACCTCCTTCCATGTACTCGATGTGGTGCCACCAGGCGCTGGGAATGAACAAGGTGTCACCCATTTCCATGATGGTGCTTTGCCCTTTTACGTAGTTCAGGCCGGGGAATTTGTCGTAGTTCGGATTGTCTACATCTACCTGGCTGTGAACGCCAAAGGGGAACCTGTAAAGCAGGTCACTTTGATCCGGCGAAAAAAGGGCCACGCGTTTTTTACCGTGGAACTGAGTGAGAAATACGTTAGACATGTCCATATCCTGGTGAATGCGAACGATGCTATGCGCACCTCCGAAAAAGGTGAATGGAAGCTGCTTAACCCACCCTCGATTGATGTCCGGAAATTTGAAATCGTTTCGCAACTCCGGCATGTGCTTGAAGATATTGAACAGGAAAATCCTCTTGTTCGTCGGCTCTCGTTCGATGAGGTCGAGATAGTCGCCAAACCTCATGTATTCGTCCGGTGCCTTGTACGAACGGTCTACTTTTTCCGGAAAATCGTCGAAGATACCCACCTTGAGATCTCCCAGTTCTTTTCGGAAGAAATCCATGGTCCATTTCGTGTAGGCGGGCTCGTTCTTCAACAAGCCGCGAATGACCACGGGCTTGTTAGGCAATAAATACTTTTTTCTGAATTGCTCTGCAGTGATCTCTCCCACTTCGTAACGATCAATGGGTTGACTAAAATCGATCGGCATACCTAGTTGTGTTTTTTGTCGCGGGTAAAATTAAATTCCCGTGTAGTTGTGTGGAGTGATTTTTATCATCTCCGATTTGACCTCTTCTGAGACATTGAGTCCGTCAATGAAGGCCTTTATGGATGTTTCGTCGATACGCGTATTCGTACGAGTCAAAGCTTTTAAGGCCTCGTAAGGCTTTAGATAACCTTCGCGGCGCAATATGTTTTGTATCGCTTCGGCGACCACCGCCCAATTGTCGTCCAGATCAGCTTCGATCTTATCGCGATTTAAGAGCAATTTACTCAATCCCTTGAGTGTGCTTTTAAGGGCCAATACCCCATGAGCCAAGGGTATTCCAACGTTTCTTAACACGGTAGAATCCGTTAGGTCACGCTGCAAACGCGATACGGGCAATTTGGCGGCCAAATGCTCCAATAGGGCATTCGCGATGCCGACATTACCTTCGGAGTTCTCGAAATCGATCGGGTTTACCTTGTGGGGCATAGCAGAGCTACCGACCTCGCCGGCCTTGATCTTCTGCTTAAAGTAGTCCATGGAGATGTAGGTCCAGATGTCCCTATCGAGATTCAAGACTATGTTGTGAACGCGTTTAAGCCCGTCGCAAAAAGCTGCGAAATAATCGTAATGCTCAATTTGTGTGGTTGGCCAACTGTGTTTGAGACCAAGTACTCCTTCGACGAAATGAGTTCCGAATCCTTTCCAGTCGAGGTTGGGGTACGTGACCTGATGGGCATTGAAGTTACCCGTGGCCCCTCCGAACTTCGCCGCAAATGGTATACGCTCCAATTCGGCTAGTTGCAAACGCAAGCGCTGCTCGAACACCCGGATCTCCTTGCCTAATCGAGTAGGGGACGCGGGCTGCCCGTGAGTTCTCGCGAGCATTGGAATATCGTCCCACTCATCGGCCAATGAACGCAATACTTCGATCAATTCTTCCAAAACAGGAAGGTAGGCAGCGTGAAACCCTTCTTTTAGGCTTAAAGGAATAGCCGTATTGTTGATGTCTTGTGATGTCAGGCCAAAGTGTACGAACTCGATATATGGTTCGAGGCCGAGTTCAGGAAAGCGTTTCTTGATGTAGTACTCTACCGCTTTTACATCGTGATTAGTCGTGCGCTCCGTATCCTTTATCTCTTGAGCTTCTTCTTCCGTAAAGTCTTCGTATAGAGCTCTTAACGCGCCAACGACCTCCTGAGGAACTTCGCTGAGTTCAGGTACTCCGGCTGCACATAACGCGATGAAATACTCGATCTCGATGCGAACGCGATAGCGGATCAATCCGTATTCAGAAAAGTATGGTGCTAAATCTTCGACTTTGCCTCGGTAGCGCCCATCGATAGGCGAAATGGCCGATAAAACGTTGAGATTCATTGGTCTCTAATTAAGCGGCAAAGGTAGTAAAAAGGCACAGAAAATGGTATCATTGCACCCCAGTCCGATGCTATGGAATTAGTACGAGTCAGCGCGGTTTCTTACCTCAATACACTGCCCTTTCAATACGGCTTTAAATATGGCCCTCAGATCGCCATGGACCTCAGTTTGGATAATCCGGCCGAATGCGCTCAAAAACTGATCGATGGAGTGGCTTCGGTCGGACTCATTCCCGTAGCGACACTTCCTCTTTTACCTGAGCACAGCATCATTACGGATTACTGTATCGCAGCTGACGGAGCGGTACGGACCGTTATGTTGTACAGCGATGTGCCGATCGAAGAGATCGAGACCATTTGGCTCGACTACCAAAGTCGCACGAGTGTAAATCTTTGTCGCATACTCTGTGCCGAGCATTGGAAGGTGCAGCCTCGTTCCCGAGCGGCATCTGCCGGGTTTGAAAGTCGATTTTCGGGTCGAGAGGCCGCCGTGATCATTGGCGACCGCACTTTTCACCTGGAGCGCGAATACGCCTATGTTTACGATTTAGCCGAAACGTGGAAGGATTTTACCGGCTTACCATTTGTTTTCGCAGCTTGGGTGGCGCATGCTTCGGTACCACAGGAGTTCACGAAGGCCTTCAATGAGGTTTTGAAATTCGGGATGGACCGCAAAGAGGAGGCGATTGCCAAATACTTGGAAGAGAACGATGACCCGGGCGATCTACGCGGTTATTTGACAGAAAACATCGATCATGAGTGGAATACCGGTATGGCCGAAGCACTACAACTGTTCCTACAGAAGCTCTCGAATTTACCGCCGCTTCCTACTTCCTGAAGCGGATTTCCACCCTAAAAACGGGTTTGTTCAAGTCATCGGAATGAGCTTCCATTCGATGAATGGATCCTTCTACTTGTCGCTTAACAACTATGTGCTCCGCAAATCGTGCCTCGGCCAAATAATTCGCTTCGATACTGGTCCAGGGGGTATTCCAATCCTTGCGCTCGAATGAATCGATCAACCACTTCAGATATTTGGTGTTGTTTACATGCTCATTGAGGTCGATATCGCTTAGTGGAACTCTGAAGCTTCGCTCGTAGTCTGTCGAACTCATTGGATCTATCTTTATGGGCATATCATTTATAGCATGAAACTGAGCGCGCACGCCAAATCCTAAGTGTTCAGCATGAAACTAGGCGGCTTCCTCCATGCGTTCTGCCGCTCCGGACGGCGACATTACTCGATTTGCATAGCATTCCGAAGGTCTTACAAAGAACCTCGACTCCCAAAGTGCCTTCATTATTCGATCTTTCTTCCCCGCGCCTGCTGCAATAACTCGAACCAACGAAGGCGATCCATTTGCTTCTCCAAGCCTGCCATTAAAAGCCTCCAACGCTCGGGTTTGGTGGATCCAACCACCGGAACCGGATTCGAGGGATGGCGCTTTATCCACGCTAAGGTTTCCGCCGCGTCGGCGATTTCCCCTGTCTTTCCGCCTCCTAATGGCCCCCAGATCTGAGCCTGCTTTTTATTGTGCGACATTTGATCGAGCTGCCCATTCCAAATCGGATCCAAATGGTTCAAACTCCATTCGATCTGATTGGTCTCCAACGGAAAATGTTTGTTCAAAAGGTCCCATTGATGCGGTAAAAAATTCGATGTGCCTGCGGCGCGAAGCAGACCTTCCTCCCTCAGGCTTTGAAAAGCGTGGGCGATCTCCTCTGCGACCATCAGGGGGTCCGGCCTATGGATCAGCAGCATGTCGAGGTAGTCCGTTTTCAGAGCTTCAAGGCCTTTTTTAGCCGAGGTTCGAATGTAATCGAATGTCGTATTGTAATGTTTTACTTGTCCTCGAACAATTCCGCACTTGGTAATTAGGGTCAACTTTTTGCGGTCGACCCCACATTGCTCGAGTGAGCGACCAAATTCTCCTTCACATTTACCGTCGCCGTAGATGTCGGCGAGGTCAAAATGATCGAGCCCCAATTCATAGGCCTCAGCTATTTTTTCAGCTTGTTCTTCTATGGTCCAGCCAGCTCCCCACGAGCCCCAGCGCATGGTACCGAGAATAAAAGGTGTTTCGATCATAAGTCGGTTTTAATCAATTGGATCGTTCTCGATCAATCATCATATCGAATTTCAGCAAAGTAAACTCCAGTCGGAAGCTGGTTCAATGAAACTTTGATGCGCCCATGATTCAATTCATCAGAACTAAGGACATGGTCGTAAAACAACTCGCTCTTTACAGAATAGATTTTCAGGTCAACGGACTCAAGGTTTTGATCGCCGAATGAAAATGTAATAGAATCGCTATATGGATTGGGAAAAGCGGTCACTTGAAGCACATTTCTCGTCTCGATCAGGGAAAGCTCGCTGGCCTGGAAAGCAAAGTGAATGAGTTCGTCTAAGGTCGCACGCCAAAGTCCCCAGCTGTGTCCTTCGTGGTATTCAGACCAGTATACCGGGAAATTAGTATTGATGAGGTTATCGCGTAAGCCGCGGTTGTAGTGCATGGCCGACTCATAAGTTCCCCATATCATAGCCACCCTCAAGCTATCTATACTTGCGGCTTGTATGACATCGAATGCGTGAAAATCATCGGGCCAAAAAGCGCCGCTGTGAAATCCGACATTTCCGAAGACATCGTTGTGTTGAAAAGCGATCAGCACCGAAATATTTCCTCCG
The DNA here is from genome assembly GCA_021296215.1 of Flavobacteriales bacterium. Classification (NCBI taxonomy): domain Bacteria; kingdom Pseudomonadati; phylum Bacteroidota; class Flavobacteriia; order Flavobacteriales; species Flavobacteriales bacterium. Next base: position 3,280 of record JAGWBA010000040.1, on the reverse strand, counting down.
AACGAGTCACCCAGAACGAGCCGCGACCAGGGATTGGATCGGGTGGCGAACATGGAATCGATAAAGGGAACGAGTTCTTCAACGAAAAAGTTGGTATACACATCGCGCAGTGAAAAGGCGTACTCTTCATTGCGGTTATTCGGTGTAACGAAGACGCCGATCACGGGTTGAATAGAATCGACGGCGATCAAGTTGTCCAATACAGTTGTTGAATTAGCCAGCAAGCGATACTCGGAGCCGTCTTGAAAATAGACGGTCGGGTAGTGGCCGGTGGAGTCGTAATTGGGCGGAAGGTACACGTGAACGGGGTAGGTATTACCTGTGTACGCGCTCGAAATACTATGGGTGAACACGGTTCCGGCCGGGACGGACGGGTCGTATTGGATCTCCCAAGGCTGCACGTAAAGCGGCATGGCGAGTTCGCTGTTCGAACCGAATCCGCCCGGTGCTGTATGGGGATTGAGCGGATCGAGCACCCAATTGCCATTGACGACGAGTTTATAATCCAATCGAGCCGTAGGCTCAAAAGATTCGTAACGAAATTTCAAAGTTGATCCGGCAATAGGAAAAAGGTCGTTTCCCGTGGGTGACCATCCGGTGAAATCGCCCGCGACCTGAACGGAGGCGGAATCGCGATGCAAGAATACCGCTGAATCGCCACTGATAAAAGGTGTTTCGGGGTTATTCATGAAGAACGTGTCGATCAACGCTTCTTGAACGGTTGAGTTTCCCAGGTTGGCAAGGAGATCGTAATAAAGGATTTGAAAATCGTTTTGCCCGAGGCTGATCAGCGGGATAAAAAGGAGGCAGAGTAGAAATCGTTTCATAGTTCAGACAAAAAGGTGGCTACAACGTTTTTATACTCATTCGGATGATCGAGTACTGAGCGGGCATGTTCGGAGCCCGGAGCGAGCCAGAGTTTTTTAGGTCCGGGATGTGCCTTGTACACATCGTGAACCATGACCGTTGGGACAAAGGTATCGGTATCTCCGTGAATGAAGAGCATTGGAACCTTGCAACCGGCCAGCTCTTCCTTAGGAACGACATCGTTGAAGTCGAAACCGAATCGCCATCCGCTAACCCGATTCGCCCATCTGGTGAAGCCCATGTCCGGAATACCGCAGCCATCTTTGAGTTTGTAGGCTAGTTCTTCGCGACAATCGGAATATCCACCGTCTTCGACCGCGAAGTCGATGTGTTGTCGTCTATCGTTCCAACCGGCGTATAGCATGACCGTTCCGGCACCCATGGATTCGCCGTGCACTCCTATCGGCAAATTTGGCGCTTGCTGGCGAACCCATGCAACCATGTGGTCGAGGTCTTCACGTTCGAGCAGGCCGTAGGTGAGGAAACTTCCGCCGCTCATGCCGTGATAACGGTGATCGTAAATGAGCACATTATATCCCAGTTCATTCCAGAGCGGAACGTACTTGACCATGGACCATCGGTCCATCCGGTAGCCGTGACACAGAACGATCGAACCTACTGCTGAGTCGGCCGGAATCCAGGTGCCTTCGAGTTCGTAGTCAAAAGCTCCACGAATACGGAAGGTGTCGGACCGATGTGCTATGCCCTCATAGGTCACAGGATCGATCCAGCCTTTCGTAACGTCGCCCTCGAATTGGCTGGTTCCGCGCCAATTATCGGGCCGCAGGGTCACCTCTGAAAAATAATAACCAATGGACAGATAGACTATAAAATAGAGTAGGATGGCGCCTACGGCACCGCGGATCACGGCTTGTTTTTTCATGTCGAAAAGTTACGGCCTTCGCGGGAATTTTCAGCGGTCGAGATCGTGCCAGCCTTGTACCTTCAGGAATAAGGTGTCTTCCGAGCCTTGTAAGTAGCTTCGGTTCGGGATGTCTTCGCCGTTGGTTCGTGTTTCGACAGTGCCCCAATTTCCTTGGTTTATCTTGTAGGTAAACCGGTAATTGACCCTAGGAATGGTGAGCACGTATCCCAATTCAGTGCGTTCAAAGCGAAGTTCTTCGCGACCGACTTCCCAATCGAATTGGCTTGATGCCAAGTAAAGGTCATCGTCGGGAGGTGCACTAGCGGGGACGTCCTCGATCACGAATGTCAGCGAATTATGCTCTTTGGCGAGTTGATCCCACCAACCGTCGATTCGTACCGGAACCGTATCGGACTGGGCCGGATCAATGTATCGATTCTTGCGCGGTAGACCGTCCGAATTGATCTCTCCGGTTTTCCAGTTACCTCGGTGAAATTTGTAATGAGTTCCAGATTGCGTCTTGGGTACTACGATGTACCAGGGTCCGAGGCCGGCCGGTACGAATCCGATTTTCGAGTCTTCGAGGTTCCAAGCGTTGAAATCTCCCGCAATAAAGACAGAGTCTTCAGTTCGCTCCGGAACCTCCTCGATGCAAAGCGTGACGAAATCACAAAAGTTGGGATTGAGGTCCGACCAATTCTCAATGCGAACTCTTGCAAAGGAATTTTCCGTTACGTTCAGATAGCCATTCCCGATCTCGTAACCGCAGCTATCGGCTTCGACAGAGGTCCAGTCGCCTCGAGTGAATTTATACTCAATATCGCCCATTCCCGGGCCGAGGGTGACAAAATAACTCTTGGTTTCGGGTCTGTAAGTCATTCGGTAGCGCTCGTCGCCAGGGTTCCATTGGTTGAAGTTCCCGGCAATATAGATATCGGCTTGTGGGGGGGGTGTTTTCGGGAAGGTCAACGAGCTCTATTTCAGCCACATTACATGAACTCAAGATCAGGGTAAGGATGAAAAAGCTAAAAGCCTTAGCGTTAGCTGAGTGTCTAGATAATCTGAATTTGGCTAAAGCTAAGGCTATCGCTATCACTGATCCATCCGTTGTAAGAAGTCTTTGGTTCGACTGCGGCTGACGAGCACGCGTTCGTCGAAAGTTGGATTGAGTTCGAGCATGTATTGTCCGGCACCGTATCGCTCAATCTTATTCATGCACTCGTGTGAAACGATAATCTTTCGGCTGATACGAAAGAACTGCTCGGGATTGAGTATTTCGGAAAGCTGCTCTAGGCTGTACTCCACGATGCTGTTGCGTCCTTCGTAATCGCGAAGAAAGACGGTATCGTCTTCTGCATAGAAATAGGCTATATCCTCTACTTTGTAGTGGCGAAGTCTTTGATCTACTTTTCCGACCATTCGTTTTTTAAAAAGAACTTCCTTATGTCTGAGGGCTTGAACCAACTCTTTTATTAGCCCCTTAAAGGGCTGGACAGATTTTCTAAAACAGTTTAGGAGACTTAAATTTAGAAGATTATGTCAAAGAGA
>JAGWBA010000039.1 GCA_021296215.1 Flavobacteriales bacterium | reverse complement strand
TATTACGGCTCCGCCGAAGTGAATTCGCACTATGCGCGAGTCCATTGGGTTTGACCTTTGATAGGAATTCACTTCGCGAAAGTGAAATTCACTCGGGCGAAGCCCGAATGCACCTACGCGCAAGGGTACAGTGCCACTGATCACACTTATTCCACTTCTAGCGCCCCGGGTGCTACTGATGCACCGCACCTGATTTCGGAGAAGCCAAAACCAATTATAACACTTCCTTAACCTGTACTTTCTACCTTGCGGCTACAAACTATTAGCTGATGAAACTCCCATTGATCGCCTTGGCCTTTGGGGCCATTGCCGTAGCGTGTACGCCACAAAACTCCGAGACTTCCGCATCGGGCCGCGAGGCCCAGAAAAATGAGACCGAAAATGCCCTCATGCGCGACGATACCTTCAGGATTCCGGCGTCGCACCACAACTTGAGTTGGGACGATCAGAATAGGCTGGTAGCCACCGTAGACGGAAAGCGGTTCGTAGAGACCGAACGACCGCCCTTTCACGTGATGTCGGAGTTTCGCGGAGCCTTTCGCGGGGCCGAAGATGGGCTGAGCTTCAATTTCGGAGCCGATTTCGATGGAACGCTGTACTTCGGCTTTATTCCGTTCGACGACTACAAACATCCACAGCCGGTATTCTTTAAGCGTCCGGCCGAGATCGAAGGCGGTAAAGGCCTCATCGATATCGATCAACTCCGCGGCAAGTACGACATGATCGGTTGGGAAGAGAGAGGCTATGGCGTGTTGGGATATCGGGTGGCCGATGCGGAGGGCACTTTGCTTTATGAGGGGCGTATCGCCTTTTCGGGAACGGGCCCCTTTGAGACCGCGGCGACCATCGTTGAAGGACCCTTTGTGCACAATGTTGGGCCCGACTCAGTTCAAATTAGTTTTAGCACGGATAGAGCCGTTGAGCCCGAAATATTCATCAGTCACGGCGAAAGTTCTTGTCCGCCCGTAAAAACCACCCTCGATCACGAAACGAGGTATGACGGACAAGAGCACCATTACCTGATCACCTTATCTGGAATCGAAGCGGATAAAGCACACGATTACCGAATTAAAATAGGAGGCTACGAGCAAAGGCACAGCTTCAAAACTGCTCCGCTCGCGGGCAGTCGAAAGCGCTTTACTTTTGCCTACTGCAGCGATTCGCGCAATGGTCAAGGTGGCGGCGAGCGCAACCTGTACGGTGCCAATGCCTATATCATGAAGAAAATGATGGCCGTGGCGACCCAGCAAGACGCGGCCTTTTTGCAGTTCAGCGGTGACCTAATTGATGGATACCTGCAAAATGGCGACGAAATGGATCTACAGTATGCGAACTGGAAGCATGCCGTGGAGCCTTTCTTACACTACATGCCGGCCTATATTTCCTTCGGCAATCACGAGTCGCTGAACCACGCGTTGGTTGCTGAGGATGGGAGTTACTTGGGCATCGACCGGATGCCTTTTGACACCGAATCGGGCGAAGTGGCCTTTACGCGCAATTTTGTGAATCCGACCGGGCTCACCGGCACGGAAGACGGTATGTCCTACGATCCGAATGAAACCCAGGTCGATTTCCCGGACTACGACGAAACCGTTTTCCACTACACGTACGATAATGTAGCCGTAGTGGTGCTGAATTCGAATTACTGGTACGCCACCAATAAAGGCATGGTTGAGGCGACGAGCGGCGGGCAGCATGCCTACATCATGGATCGGCAACTCGAATGGTTCAGAAATACGATTCGCGACCTCGAGGCCCAGAGCACGGTCGACCACATTTTCGTAACCCTTCATACGCCGTTCTTCCCGAATGGCGGGCACGTAAAGGACGATATGTGGTACCACGGAAATAACGACATGCGCACCTGGGTGGCCGGCAAGCCTCTCGAAAAAGGGATCATTGAACGGCGCGATGAGCTGCTCCAGATCATGATCAACGAAAGCACCAAAGTTCGCGCGATCTTGACCGGAGACGAGCACAACTACTGTCGAACGGAAATCGGTGCATCGACCCGCATGTACCCGGACGACTGGGAAGGACCAAAAATGGAAGTGAACCGCACCATCTGGCAAATCAATAACGGCGCCGCCGGTGCTCCTTATTACGCACAGGAAGAAACGCCTTGGTCCAACAAAACCTTGGGATTCACTACGCAAAACGCCTTGGTACTGATCGATGTAGAAGGATCATCGATCCGAGTGCGCGTGTACAACCCCGACACCCTCGAGGAGGTCGACGGATTTACCTTAAATTAGATTTTTAGGCCCTACGGGCCGATTCGCAACTTCGCGGTAACAAGAATTTAATCCCCCGGAATCATGAAAGTTACACTAGTTGGCATTCCCGTTCTAGACCAAGACAAAGCCCTGCAGTTCTATACCGAAATACTCGATTTCGACGTAAAGAAGAACCAAACGTTGGAGGGAGGCAATAAGTGGATCACACTGATATCAAAAGAAGACCCCAAAGGGCCTGAGATCCTGCTAGAGCCGTCACCAATTCACTTTGCAACTTCCAAAGCCTATCAAGATGCGCTATTCGAAGCCGGCATTCCCTACACCCAATTAGAAGTCGTGGATGTTGATGTGGAATACGATCGACCGGTGAATCCGGGGGTAGAGTTCAGCGTAAAGCCTACGGTGTACGAAACCACTAAGTATGCGATCTTCAACGATACTTGTGGCAACTATATTCAGATCGTTGAGCCGATGTGAGCCGGGTCTTCGGCGATCGGAACTCTATCAGAAGTCGATGATCACTCCAACGGTGGGCAAGACCGTTCCCGTTGAGTTCTCCAGTTGCTTCAAGAGATAGCGGTTGGGATCGTTCGGATCGGTGATCGGGTCTCCATTCGAATCTTTCACTGTATCGACGAAGGGCTGTTGCTCCAACGTGAATCCGAGAACATTCTCGACATCGAAATAGAGGTTCAGGTTCCAGCGGTCGAAGAACCATTTTTTATCGATCCGCACGTCGAGCTGATTGTAGGCTCCGTTACGCAAGGTGTTGATGCGGTCGTAATCAGGCACTCCGGAACCCGTGACATCCCACACCTCTTTTAAAGTTGTAGTTTGCAAGTCGCAGGGCGTGTAGGGCGCGCCTCCCAAGAATCGCCAGCGGAATCCCGCTTCCAGGTTCTTTCCCCATTTTTTTCCTCCCGTCAATGAAACAAGGTGTCGGTTATCCCAGCTCGACGGCACAAAGTCCGTTCCTCCGTTGGTGAACTCGCTCTTCACAAAAGTGTAACTGACGATTCCGTAGAATCCTTTGAAGAGCTTTTGCTGGTACAATACTTCAATTCCATAGGAGCGACCGTCGGAGGCCGGAATGGCGGGCTCGTTCCCGATGACCCCGAAATCACTTCCCAAGTTCGCGAGTGAGAGACTATCATTGATCAACAAGGGGTAATTGTCATAGGTCTTATAAAATCCTTCGATGCTCACTTTGGAATTGAACGGAAGCAAGTAGCTGAATCCAGCCACGAGGTGGTTGCTTTGAACGTATCCGATGCCGTTGTCGCGATTCACGAGTACATCGTTATTGTCGCGGTAACCCAATACGGTGTACGCCGGCAACTGGTAGTAGATCCCCGTATTGAAGTTGAAACTCAATGCGTCGTTAATACCGTAGCTCAGGCTCAAGCGAGGTGAGAATTGACTCAACGGGTTGGACGTCTCGTAGTTATAATCCGACCCATCGAGGCGGAATCCGGCCGAAACGGTCAATCGCGGAAGCGGATCAAAGCTGTAATTCCCGAATGCACCATACTTCCACAGATCGAGCTGTGAGTCAAAGTCGACAACGATCGGTTGACCTCCGGCCACCGTTCTGTTGAACGTGTTGTTCTTGTATCGGGCGTGCTCAAGGTTGACACCGTAAGCGATGCGTTGATTATTGTACCGCGAAATGTTTTCGTAGCGAAACTTGTTTTCGATCTCTTGTGATTCGTAATCGAGAATGAGATTCGAAGGGTCTGAGTTGTCGTTTTTCTCGTATTTCTCAGCGGTGTTGTTCAAGTGGAATCGACTCAGCACGATGTTCTGGTACCCGTTTTCCCCATACATGGTATACTTGACCCCGGTCGAGTAATTCCATTGCTCATTAACGGGAAGGTTGTTGAGAATATACTGCTGAGACTCCGTTTCGTTCGCCTCGAGGTTCAAGGCAAAATCATCAATGGCGCCGATCCCGAGTAAGGTAAGTTCATTACCGTTCTCGAACTTGTGTTTGACCTTCAGAGTGAAATCGTTGTACGTAGGCAAAAAAGGCAGCTCGAGAGCGCTGAACAAAAACTGCAAGTACGAGCGACGCACCGAAACGATCATTCCCGTTCTATCGCCCAATGGCCCTTCTGCTGTTAATCCGATATCGCTGGCACCTATTTGGCCTTTGAATCCCCAGCCTTCCATTCGAGGATCCTTAAATCGCAGGTCCATCACCGAACTCAAGGCGTATCCGCGGTTAACCGGAAAGGCACCGGTGTAGAAGTCGACTCCTTCCAGGAAGTTTACGTTGACGATCCCAACCGGACCGCCACCGCCTCCCTGGGTACTGAAGTGGTTGATCGACGGGATCTCAATTCCGTCGAGGTAAAATCTATTTTCGTTTGGCGCACCACCGCGCACGATCAAATCGTTCCGAAAGCTCACCGTAGAGGCAACGCCCGGCAAGTTTTGGATCACCCGAGAAATATCTTGGTTTCCTCCTGGACTGCGACGAATTTCATTTACTCCGAGGTTTTGGACACTGACCGGGCTTTCGGCGTCTTTTTCGAACGGATTGGCCACCACCTCGACTTCCTGTAACTGTTGTGCATCTTCTTCGAGCTTGATGGTCACTTGGGCAGGCGCCGCCTGAGAAGCTTGGATCTCGGGCACTAATCGCGTTCTATACCCGATAAAACTCACCTCGAGGTTGTAGAGTCCGGCCGTAACGCGGAGCTCAAAATTCCCGTCGATATCTGTAGTGGTACCGAATTCGGTTCCCTGAGCCACGACATTGGCGAAGGGCAGGGGGTCGTTGTTCTTTGCATCGACCACGCGGCCGCGGATAATGGCTTCTTGAGCGAAGGTAACCACGGTAAGCAGGACCAAGGCGAGGGTAGAGAATACTTTCATCCAAAAAAACTTTTGCCGAGACTAACGCTGTACCCTCGGCAAAGTTTGTAAGAGTTATGTTAACGGCCTACGGCCCGATTTGTTACACCTCGTGCAAGGCCAAAAATGGTACCGTGGTGTGGTACGCGAACTTGCTCGTTTGGCTTTGGTGGAACAATCGTTCGATGAACCCGTACTTGCGTTTTATCATCACCACCATATCGGCGTTCTTGGCTTCGACGAAGTTGTGGATCCCGGTTTCGATGTCCTGTTCGGGCTCGATGTGATAGCTGTGAGGGATATCGCAAAAGGCATCTTCGATGACTTGGCGGTTTATTCCGCTCATGTCGTCTTTCTTTTGGAAGTGAAGGATCATCACCTCTGCCTTGATCAATCGCGAGATCTCACAAAGGAAAGCGAGGCGGTCTTTATCGCTCGGTTTTTGGAAGTCGGCTGCGTAAACGATCTTGGTAATGGCCTTGACCGAGGACTTTTCGGGAATGGCTAATACGGGTACATCGGAATTGCTAAGTACCGTAGTGGTGTTGGATCCGATAAGCACTTCTTGCAAGCCACTCGCCCCTTTGGTACCCATTACGATCAAGTCTGCCTCGTATTTCTTAGCGGCATTCTTAATGGCGCGTATGGTGTTGTTCAAAGAGCTGCGTGTGTTGACCTCGACATCGGGATACTTTTCAGCGATCTCTTTTTTTAGGCTTTCAAGCTGTTCTTCGGAATTCTTACGCATGATATCGATCAGCGAGGTGGTCATGACCGTATCGGAATAGGGCAACTCGTAAGAGTTGAGCAAGACGACACGGCCGTTGGCACGTGACGCCAAGTCCATCGCAAAGGTCATTGCGGTGCGTGAATATTCGGAAAAATCCGTCGGAAAAAGAATGGTCTTGAGGCCCATGATTTCTGTCAATTTGTATAGTGATAAAGGTAATCACAAATTAACGAAATCCATATGAGGCCTGTCATTTCACAGAAATTTAATGACAGCCCTCATCGTGCCCAACAGAGCTTTGTTCGGTATGTAGTTCAAGAGCTTTATCGGGCGGGCTCACATATTTGATTCCCAAGCCCATACCGCGGAGAATGAAAAGCGCCCCTATGATCACCACCACAACCGGAATGATTTTTTGGAGGCGTTGTCGCATCGAAACCTGCAGAACGTTTCCGGCGAACATGGCTATGAACATCATCGGAATGGTGCCAAAGCCGAAGAGGGCCATATAAGCAGCACCCCCAATTCCGCTCCCCACGCCAATAGCTCCGACCAAGGCCACATACACCAATCCACATGGAAGCAACCCGTTGAGCATACCGAAAATGAAGCGATTCTGCGGCTGATCCATACGCATTATTCGGCCCAACGCCGACTTGAGCGGGGTGGTCCAAGCCAACCATAGGCCCGTTAAGGGCCTTGAAAAAAAGTTAGAGGCGCGCGGAAAAACGACCAGGGCGATCATGGCGATACCGACCCCAATCGAAATGTACTGCTGAATACCCGCCAATTTAAGCCCTTGCCCCAGCCGGCCGAAAAGCATTCCGAGTAGTGCATACGTGGCCACGCGACCGAGTTGATAGAACAGGTTCGAGAGTACGGCGTGGAGTGGTCGACTGCGATCGACCGGCAGCGATAGGGCTATGGGTCCGCACATGCCCAGGCAGTGGAAACTTCCCATGATGCCCAGGGCAAAACCGGTGAACACCAGCTCATTCACAGTTTCAGGCGTTGCTCAAAATAGTAGGCGACTCCATTTGCTGTTCCGTCGACCTGTACTTCCCATTTACCGGTAACGAGGTTTTCGGCCTGAATCAAGAACTGGTGATCGCGAAGGCCTTCGAAGGTGAATTCGCGATCGAGCTTTTCGTCGGAAGGGCGATAGAGCTTCACCGTTCCGGTGAAATGTTCGGCGTCTAAGTCGGCCGGAAACTCAATAATAAGACCAGCCTCAGTGTTTTTCCAGGAGAAATGCCCCTGCAGTGCTTTTGCATTGGCCTCCTTATCTATTTGTTCTTGATAGGCGATCTCATCGGCGTAATAATCCTGCGCCACTAAATCCACTTTGGTATTCACGCTTTTCACCACCATGATCACGATCATGGTCATGAAAAGTCCCAAAACAACAACGATATTCCAGCCCCAATTCCATTTCATTCTTTTAGCCTTTGGCTATTTGCCGTTGGCCATTGGCAAAAGCTCCTGCGAGCTAGTGGCTAATGGCTAACAGCTATTTTACCGGTCCATTAAAGTTCGTCTTGAACGTTTCGATGAGCTCGTCGCCACTGTACACACCGATCTTGATCTTGGTGGTTTGGCTTTCGAGGTCGTCCCGTTCGATATATACGAACATGGTCCCTTCAATATATTCTCCGACCGGCAATACGCGGTCCTGCATACCGATCAGCATCACCTCTCCTCCTTCGGGTTCAAGGAGTTCGACCCGAACGGGGATCTCTTCATGTGATTTGTTGATCAGTTTAAAGTTATACAAGTTACTGATTCGTCCGTCGTCCTCTGCGCGATACAACATTCCGGGTACACGCAAGAAGGTCGCTTCGAGGTCGGACCGCGACAGCAAGAATCCGGTCGTGATCGTCACCATGAGTACCAGTACAGCAGTATAGGCGATACGCCGCGTATTCATCTTTGGCTTGGTCCCTTTTACGATGTTCTCCTCTGAAGCATAGCGGATCAGTCCTTTCGGAAGCTCAACCCGTTCCATGATGGAGTCACATGCATCGATACACGCCGTACAGTTCACACATTCGAGCTGAGTGCCATTGCGAATATCGATCCCGGTTGGGCAAACATCAACGCAGGCACCACAGTCGATACAATCTCCTTTTCCCGCCGCGAGGCGGTCCTCGTTTTTCCGCCACTTGGCCCGGCCGTTTTCGCGCTCACCGCGTTTATGGTCATAGGCGACCACGATGGAGTTGCGGTCGAGCATGACGCCTTGCAAGCGTCCGTACGGGCAAACCACGATGCACACCTGCTCGCGCAACCGGCTAAAGACAAAATAGAATACCGTGGTGAATATGATGAGGGCGACAAAAGTCCCCAGGTTGGCGATAGGTCCTTCTTCGACGAGCAAGAGCAGCTCATCGGTCGAGATCAAATAGGCCAAAAAGGTATTGGCGATCGCGAAGCTGGTGATCCAAAAGATGGTATGTTTAAGTGCTCGTTTCCGCAGCTTCTCGTGGTCGTTCCATTTTTTCTTGGCCAAGCGCATTTGTTGGCCGCGGTCGCCATCTATCCGGAATTCGATCTTCCGGAACACCATTTCCATAAAGATCGTCTGCGGGCAAATCCACCCGCAAAAAATGCGCCCATAAACCACGGTAAACAGTACAATGAAGATCACCCCGGTAATCATGGCCAAAAAGAACAAGTGAAAATCTTGTGGCCAAAAAACGATGCCGAACAAAATGAATTTGCGTTCGAGCACATTGAACAGCATGAACGGCTCTCCATTCACGCGCAGCCAGGGAGCCCCAAAAAGGAAGGCCAGCAACAATATGCTGACCCACGTTCGGGCATTGTAAAAGCGCCCGCTTGGCTTTTTCGGAAAAATCCAGTTTCACTTACCCTCTTCGTTTATGGTTCCGATATGGTCGCGGAACTCCTCCGTATCATAGATTTCTTCCGACATGGTTACTCGTCTTTTTTTGGCGTAGAGCTACCTCCGCAGCCACAGTATCTTGTTCACTGCCTGCGGCAGGATTCGCAACACTGTCGGCAGGGGCGGCCTCTTCTGCTTCGGGTACGTACAATTCTCCTTCAGGAGCCTTACCACCTTCCACATTATTGCCGCGCAAGCTCATTACGTACGACGCTACTTGCTGCATCTCTTCGGCACTCAATTGCGTTTGCCACGGGATCATCCCTTTTTCGATAACACCGTATTTGATGATAGAGAAGATCTCTTGGATCGATCCGCCGTGGATGTAGTAATCATCGGTCAGGTTCGGACCAACACTTCCTCCTCCACTCGCCAAGTGACATTGGGTGCAATTGATATTATAGATCTTGGCACCGGCTTCCAAAGCCGAAGCATCGGCCAAGAAAGTGACGTTAGATTCGTCGATCAAACTTGGAGTGCTCTTTTTCCACTCCTCGATCGCCGCCTCAGCGTCGGCCAATTCCGTTTGGTACTCTTCCATTGGGAGTGGCGAAGTTTTGAAAACGTGGTAGTTCAATAGGTAAACAACCGCGAAAACGATGGAGATATAAAATCCCCATACCCACCATGGTGGCAAGTTGTTGTCGAGCTCGCGAATTCCATCGTAATTGTGGTTCAGCATCACGGTGTGCTCCTTCTCTACCGGAGTAGAGTCGGTCATGCGCTTCATGAGCTTGGTCCAGGCCGTCTCGCGCTTAGCACTTTCGGTTTCGGGATGCTGCATTCTGACGATGGTCGATATCGCATTGAGCAATACCAATATGGTGACTAGCAGTATGAATACCGCGAAGATCAGGATCATCGCGATCGGATCGTTGAGTAATTCTGCGTAATTATTCATGGCTCGTAGGTTTGGATTCGTTGAGGTCTAAGGGCAAATTGCTCATGTGCTTCACGTGGTCCTTTTTCTCGCGCAGGGCGTAGATCGTCCAGCCGAGAAAGAAAAGGAAGAACAAGGCCAAGGAGATCAACGGAAAGATCTCGATACTGTCCATGGAAGCCATATGTCCCTTTATGAATTTCAACATGGCTTCTTATGGTTTAAGTTGTGATACTTCATTCTTCCTGGTCGGATCCTCAGGTCCGAGCCATACATTGTCGCTACCCTTGATATCTGTTCCCAGACGCTGCAAGTAGGCGATCAAGGCGATGATCTCGCGGTCGGCAGTGATTTCGATGTTCGGATTCTCATTCAACTTGTCCGCGATTTCCTGGGCCTGCATTTCGAGGTAGCCCACCGAGTTGGTTCTGTACTCATCGCTGTACGGAACTCTAAGCGTTTGCATGGCCTTGATCTTACCAGCGGTATTCTTGGTGCTGAGCGATTTCTCGAACAGCCAAGGATAAGGTGGCATCAAGGATCCCGGTGACATGCTCCGTGGGTTCAACATGTGGTTGTAATGCCAGCTGTGTGGGTATTTACCCCCTTCGCGGTGCAAGTCCGGTCCGGTCCGTTTAGACCCCCACAAGAATGGACGATCGTAGACGAACTCACCGGCTTTACTATACTCGCCATAGCGCTCGGTTTCGGAGCGGAACGGACGCACCATTTGTGAGTGACACGCATTACATCCCTCTCTGATGTAGAGGTCGCGACCCTCGAGCTCCAAGGCCGTATAGGGCTTCACGGATTCGATGGTCGGGATGTTTTCTTTAATCATGATCGTCGGTACGATCTCTATGATTCCTCCGATAAGGATCACGATGATACTGAGGATCATGAATTGAACGGGGCGACGCTCCAAAGCGTGGTGCCAGTACTCGCCGCGTTTCTTCTTGTATGTTGGGGCCAAAGGAGCCGCTTCAGCTTCTTCGTCGGCCACCAAGGTTCCGGTGTTGACCGTTTTAATGATGTTCCAAGCGATCATGACCATACCGGCCAGGTACAAGGTACCTCCGATCGAACGAGTGATGTACATGGGCACGAGTTGCAGAACCGTTTCGAGGAAGTTCCCGTAAACCAGGGTTCCATCGGGGTTAAAGTCTTTCCACATCAAGCTTTGGGTAAAGCCCGCCCAGTACATGGGTAGGGCCCAGAAAATGATTCCCAAGGTGGCGATCCAGAAGTGGACGTTGGCCGCTTTCATGCTATACAACTTGGTGTTGAACATTCGAGGCATCATCCAGTAGAGGATACCGAAGATCATCATACCGTTCCAGCCGAGCGTACCGATATGTACGTGTGCCGGAATCCAGTCTGTATAGTGCGCCAGTGCGTTAACGTTCTTCAACGAAAGCATTGGACCTTCGAAGGTGCTCATACCATATGCGGTAATGGCCACCACGAAGAACTTAAGGATCACGTCTTCCCGAACGCGGTCCCAAGCTCCGCGAAGGGTCAACAACCCGTTGATCATACCACCTCAAGATGGAGCGATAAGCATAATACTGAATACCGTACCCAGACTTTGCGCCCAATCGGGCAGGGCGGTGTAGAGCAAATGGTGAGGTCCGGCCCAGATATAAATGAAGATCAAGGCCCAGAAGTGGATGATCGACAGGCGATAGCTATATACCGGACGGTTGGCCGCCTTCGGTACAAAGTAATACATAAGCCCAAGTACCGGAGTGGTCAAGAAGAACGCTACCGCGTTGTGTCCATACCACCATTGTACCAATGCGTCCTGAACACCGGCATAGGCCGAATAAGACTTCAAGAACGTAACGGGCAGCTCGAGGTTATTGAAGATGTGCAATACCGCAACCGTAACAAACGTGGCGATGTAGAACCAAATGGCCACATACAAGTGGCGTTCGCGACGCTTCAGAATGGTAGCGAACATGTTCCAACCAAAAATGACCCAAACCACCGCAATAGCGATGTCGATGGGCCATTCCAATTCTGCATATTCTTTACTCGAGGTGATACCCAACGGCAAGGTCAACGCCGCTGCAACAATGATGAGCTGCCAACCCCAGAAGTGGATCTTGGTCAAAACATCGGAGTACATACGCGCTTTCAACAAACGCTGCAGCGAATAGTACACCCCGGCAAAGATGGCGTTACCAACGAATGCGAAGATCACCGCATTGGTATGCAGTGGACGCAAACGGCCGAAAGTGAGCCAAGGGAGGTCAAAAGAAAGGGCGGGCACGTACAGCTGAACGGCGATCAGCACCCCGACCAACATACCCACGACTCCCCAAAGCAGGGTGGCGTAGGCGAAGTTGCGAACCGACTTATTGTCGTAATAAAACTTCTCGAGTTCCATAGGTTACGGTTTGGATTGTGATTTCTTGGGTTTATCGAACAGCATCCGAACGGATGGTGTGTAGTCGTCGTCGTACTGACCACTCTTGACCGACCATATAAAGGCACCGAGGAAGATCAGAGCAACGGAGAGGCTTACAATGATCAGGATAAAGAGGACAGACATAGACTATTTGGTTTACAGATGCGAATGTAGGGCGAGCACTAGGGCACTATTATGACATGCGTCAGAGAAAAAGATGACTTTTGTCAGGTTTCCCCGACCACGTGCCGTTGGGCTTGGCTGTTGGCTGTAGCAAACTAAAAACTCAACACTAAGAATTAAGAACTCCGTTTAGCTGCCATATTCGTTCCGACCGTGGTAAAAAATACGACTGATATACTGCTCAATGGCATTAGGATAGCCGCAACGATCGGACTCAATTGTCCGTTTACGGCGAAATATATGCCGACCAAATTATAGGCAAAGCTCAGCGCGAAACTGGCGTAGATCACTCGGGCCGTTTTACGTGCCCATTTGAGGTATTCCGGTAACTGCTCCAGTCTTTCTGCGGCCAGAATCCCGTCGCACGAAGGAGAAAAAGTATTGATGTTCTCGCTTAGACTAATCCCCACATCGCTTTGCTGAAGCGCACCGGCGTCATTTAGCCCATCGCCGATCATAAGTACGCGCTCTCCCGAATGCTGATGTGACCTTATGTACTCAAGTTTATCGGTCGGACTCTGATTAAAATGAAGGGGGACCTGCGGTCCGAATAATGCCTTGAGCGTCGCTGCTTCACCCGAGCGGTCTCCGGACAGAAGGTGTAAACTGTATTTCGACTGTAGCTTTTGAATGACTTGGGCCACACCGGGGCGGTATTGATTTCGAATGAGAAAATATCCCAACAAGTGCTCGTCTTCCCGAACGTATACCCGGGTTTGATCTGAGCTACCTGCCACTTCCGCTCCTACAAAAGAGGCATTACCCAGCAAATACCGGTGCGAGCCAATTTGACCGCGTATTCCCTTGCCTGGAATTTCCTCGAAATCGGCGACCACCTCACCCGTCCTTCTATCCAGCGCATCGTAGATCAATCGGCTCAAGGGGTGGTTGCTCTGTTTGAACAAGGCCGCCATGGATGCTTCTTGTACATCCGCCAAAGTATCGCCTATAAATTCGAGTTGATTGTGCTTGGTTTCGGTGAGCGTACCCGTTTTATCGAAAACAAGTGCGGTCAAGGTTGCAAGCCGTTCAATGACCTCTGCACTTTTTAAGTAGAAGCCCTTGCGCCCCATGAGGCGCAGCATATTCCCCAGTGCAAAGGGGGCCGACAACGCCAACGCGCACGGACAGGCAACGATCAAAACAGCGGTGAATACCTGCCAGGCCAATCGCTGATCAACGCCCCACCAATAATAAGTTGCAACCCCAGAAATGAGCAGCACAACGGCTGTGAACCAAGCACTGATACTGTTGGTCAGGGATTTGAATCGACCTTCCTTCGACTTACTGAAGATGTCGTTATTCCACAATTCGGTTAAATAACTTTGAGACACGGGCTTTTCGATGGTGAGTTCGATCACCCCTCCCTTTTGGGCACCACCGGCATAGATACGGTCGCCGGTTTCGTAACTTACTGGATCCGATTCACCCGTAACGAAGCTATTATCGATGAGCGCTGCACCTCTAATGAGTCGGCTATCGGCCGGAACCATTTCTCCGCTTCGAATCAAGATTCGGTCGCCGACTTCTAGTTCGTTTATGGCCACCGAAGTTTCCACTCCTCCCCTGACTCGAGTTACGGCCACGGGAAAATACGATCGGTAATCGCGCTCGAAACTGAGATGCTCATAGGTCTTAGCCTGGAATACCCTGCCCAACAGCAGAAAGAACACCAATCCGGTCAGCGAGTCGAAGTATCCGGCCGCGAGGCCGCTAACCACTTCATACGAAGACCGAATAACCAATACCGTGATCCCCAAGGCAATCGGAACGTCGATGTTCACGTACTTTTGGCGAAGTCCAGACCACGCGCTACGGTAGTAATCGCGGGCACTGAAAAGCACTACGGGGATGGAAAGGGCCATCATGAGGTAGCGGAAAAAGGGTGCATAGCGCGCCAACCAATAATCGGTACCAAGGTATTCCGGAAGGGCCAGAAGCATGACGTTCCCGAATGCAAATGCCGCAACTCCAAGTTGAAAGATCAGGGTGCGGTTTTCGCGCTTGTCGGTGCGGTCGAGATCACTCAGGTTGATATTGGGCGGATACCCCAAGGTGGCTAACAATTCCGCCACGCGCGAAAGGGTCGTTTCTTCGGGTTTATAGGTAATACGTATCTCCTTTTTAGGGAAATTCACCTCGGAATGAATGATTCCGGGGGCCAAACGATCCATGTGCTCGAGCAGCCAAATGCAGGAGCTGCAGTGGATCGCCGGAAGGTATAATCGGACCACAGCCGTTTTACCGTCCGTAAATTCGAGCAGCTTGTCCTGGATCGATTCCTGCTCCAGGTATTCGTATGCCCCTTTGAACGCACCCTTTGGGGCGATACCGCTCAACTCTTCGAGATCGTAGTAATCGCACAGGTCGTTCTCTTGCAGCAGCTCATAAACGGTTTGGCAACCGCGACAGCAAAAGTGCAAGTCACCGTTGACAACCTCATCCTCCCGACAGGGAGCACCACAATGGACACATTGTATGTCGTTCACCACCTCTTTTGGCATGGTACAAACCTCCTAACAATTGTCAATGGAACATATGATATTGATCAGCTTTTGCTTTGGGATTGTATTATCTCCTTGTATATTTGATCATCACATTTCGTATGGAACATTTCGATTGCCATAGTTGTCCGAGCCGCATCGACTCGCCCTTCCACGAACTCTCAGAGGAAGAATTGGACAAGGTGGAGAACATCAAGTCCTGCACTTTTTTCAAGAAAGGTCAGATAATCTTTCACGAGGGAAATCGTCCGGGGGGTATCTATTGCCTGCGGAAAGGAAAGGTAAAGCTGAGTCGATTGGGTACGGATGGCAAGGAGCAGATTATTCGCTTTGCCAAGGATGGCGATATCGTTGGATACCGGAGCATCTTAAGTGGCGAAAACCTGTCGGCCACGGTGACTACTTTAGAAGATACTGCTGCGTGTTTCGTGCCAAAGAAACTTTTATTCGAAAGCATTGAGAGCAACCCGAAGTTTTCGCTTCGCATCATGAAGGAGATGTCGCGCGAATTGGGTGAGGCCGGAAAACTCATTACGAATCTGGCTCAAAAATCGGTACGCGAGCGATTGGCGGAAGTTCTATTGGTATTGAAGCTCACTTTCGGCGAAACAGAAGAGGGATTAGTGGACATTTCGCTTACTCGAGAAGAGCTTGCCAACGTGGTCGGAACGGCCACGGAGAGTGTGATTCGGCTGCTTAGCGAATTCAAAGAAGACGAGTTAATTGAGCTCAAGGGGCGTAAACTGCGCATCCTAAACGAAACCGAATTATCACGCATCGGAAAGGTCTTCGATTAACCTTCGCGGTAAGACTAATATCATTTTTATCCCTGACAAATGTCATTTAACCCGGTGAACGGGTGTTCTACATTTGATTTCGAACCTGGGGTATATCCCGATGGCACTGAACGAATGGAAGAATATGACGAATTTTCTCGAGGTCTTTAAATGGGCCGACGAAGAAGTTTATCGTTTTTGCGCCGAGTTGGGGCAAGAATTGATCCTAGAAGAAGACGACATGCTTTTCCATAAGGACGACGATGTCCGCGGCTTCTATCTCATTTGGTCGGGTCATCTGAAAACGGTGGTACCCGGGCCCCGGTGCGACACTATTTCGGGCATCCACATTCCAGGTGCCGTATTGGGTCTGTCGGATCTATTGGGATCGGGCAGCCATTCTCGACAGGCACAAGCCTTGAGCTCGGTCAAGGCCATCATCATTTACAAAAGTGAATTCCTCGCGTCCCTCACGACCAACCCCAACATAAGCTATGCGCTCATGCGGCAAATGGATAAAGAGCTTTCGGAACTCGAAAAACGAGCGACGAATCTTATTCAGCAGCCCAGCGCTCAGCGCTTGGCCGGATCGCTGATCACGCTGAGTAAGAAATTCGGCACGGATACCGATGGTCGTTTGAGCGTGAGGTTTACCCCGCGCGACTTGGCCAACCTAATTTGCACTACGCGAACGACCATTTATCGACTCCTACGTCAATTCGAAGAAGAAGGACTGATCGGCGTCGATGATTCTGGGATCAAACTCCTGCGTCGCGACGGACTCGCCAAGCGTTCGGGCCTTTCCGCCTAAAGAAAATCAGTATAAGTAGTCATTGTATGGATACCGCTGCGAGTGGATATCCTTTACGCGTTCGTACAGTCGCTCGCGTAGTGTATCGATATTCGACCTCTCGGTAGCAGAGATGAATAAAGACTCAACATCTTGGCGTGCCATCCAGGTTCGCCGCCAATCGTCCAACGACCGGTTCTCCTTGGTCTTGGGTGTTAGGTTATCTTCATCCTTTTCGATGTATTCGTAGGCGTCGATCTTGTTGAATACCATGATCGTTGGCTTGTCGTGGGATTCGATCTCCGAAATGATCTGATTGACGGAATCGATGTGCTCCTCAAAATTCGGATGGCTGATATCGACCACGTGAACCAACAAATCGGCCTCACGCACTTCGTCGAGTGTACTCTTGAACGACTCTACGAGTTGAGTTGGCAACTTCCGTATGAATCCGACCGTATCGCTCAACAAAAACGGAAGGTTTCCGATCACCACCTTTCGCACGGTCGTGTCCAAGGTCGCAAAGAGCTTGTTCTCGGCGAAAACATCCGATTTCGACATCAAATTCATCAGGGTGGATTTTCCCACGTTCGTGTAGCCGATCAAGGCCACACGCACTAAGGCACCACGGTTCTTCCGCTGAGTGGCCATTTGCTTATCGACCTTCTCGAGTTTTTTCTTGAGCAGGGCGATCTTGTCGCGCACGATACGGCGGTCGGTCTCGATCTCAGTCTCCCCCGGCCCACGGAGCCCGATTCCCCCACGCTGACGCTCCAAGTGAGTCCACATGCGCGTTAGTCGAGGCAACAGATATTCGTACTGAGCCAATTCAACCTGTGTACGCGCATAGCTCGTTTGTGCTCGCGAGGCAAAAATGTCGAGAATGAGGTTGGTTCGATCGAGTACACCGCAATCGAGGAATTTTTCAATATTTCGCAACTGCGATGGACTGAGTTCGTTGTCAAAAATGGCCAGATCGACCTGATTCTTTTTGATGTACTCCTTGACTTCGGCCAGCTTTCCGGATTCGATAAAGGTCTTCGGATTCGGCACATCCACCTTCTGGGTGAATCGCTTCAAAGCTTCCGCTTCGGCCGTATGGGTTAGGAACTCCAGCTCGTCGAGGTACTCCTTCACCTTCTCTTCGTCCTGCTCAAAATTGATGATTCCGATGAGTACGGCCGTACTCGCTCCTTCGATCTTTCTTCCGGTTTCTATCATTGCAATAAACTCCACTGATTCCACGGAATGCGGACCAGCACGAGCAACAGGGCAACACCATATCCGATGAGCATCGCGCGATACTGTTTTTTCGCATCCGTCATCTTCTTCGTTCGGCTCCGCACCATGGTGATCATGATTACGGCAAAGATCATGATCGTAATATGTTCCACGCCTTTCAAGCGCAGCACCGAATCACCCATGATCGTGCCCATATCCCAATGCATGGCACTCATGAAGCTGAACCACAAATACAATCCGATCACCAGCTGCAAGTGAGCAAAAATGAGCGTCAACAGCGTTATGCGCTTATCAATGGCACCAAAAACCTCCTGTCGGCCCCCCATGAATCCGCGGATAACCCCGAAAACGAGAAACAATAAGACCAAAACGGCGAGGGTCGAGTGTAAATGAAGCATTCCGGTATGCATTGTGATCGAGTTTTAAATCGGCCCGCAGGGCCATGTTTTTTTGCGCCTACGGCGCGATGCAAATCTACGACGTTAAGCCGACATGAGTCCCCGGGCGATCAAGTAAGGGATCAACAGGTACAGAATACTGTCGCGGATCAAATAAAAGAGAATAATTCCGACAATGAGTTTCCAGCCGCCCTTTTTGACCACGGCACGCCAGCCTTCCTCGCGATAGAGTTTCGTGTAAGGCCTTAAAAAAGGCGGTGTTATTTTATCGCGCCAACTGCTCATGTGCTTAGATCGGGCCAGGTTTTGTGGGCAAATTCAATAAGGCCTCGGGTACTGGCATAGTGCTTCTTTACAACTGCCGGATCTTCCAATTCGGGCAAGATGTTCTTCGCCAATTGTTTTCCGAGTTCAACATCCCACTGATCGTAACTGTGGATATTCCAGATAACTCCTTGGGTAAAGATATTGTGTTCGTAAAAAGCCACAAGAGCACCGAGGTGGAAGGGCGTAAGCTCTTTGAGCACGATGCTCGAGGTCGGAATATTCCCAGGGAAGATATTGAACGGCACCAGGTCTTCGAGCTCTTGCCCCGTGAGTCCGGCCGCTGTTAACTCCTCACGGACCTCCTCCTCGTTCTTACCTTTCATCATGGCTTCGGTCTGTGCCAAGAAATTCGCCCACAACTTGCGGTGGTGGTCTTTCTCTTTATGCCCGGGTTTACCGGCCGCTATGAAGTCGCAAAAGATCAACCGGGTTCCTTGGTGGATCAGTTGAAAAAAGGCGTGTTGACCATTGGTTCCGGGTTCTCCCCAGATTACGGCTCCGGTACGATAATCGACCACTTCACCGGCTTTGTTCACCCGTTTACCATTGCTTTCCATATCGGCTTGCTGCAGATAAGGAGCCAATTTTTCGAATAGCTGGTCATAAGCAATGATGGCCTGTGTGCGAGCACCCCAGAAGTTCTGATACCACACTCCGAGTAGTGCCATGAGTACGGGGATGTTCTTCTCGAAAGGTGTGTCGCGAAAGTGTTCGTCGGCCGCTTCGGCCCCGGAAAGCAACTGCTTAAAGTTTTCGCTTCCGATGGCAATGGCCGTGCTCAGTCCAATGGAACTCCAAAGACTGTATCGTCTACCCACCCATTCCCAAAAGGGAAACATGTTTTCTTCGGCGATCCCAAAATCCACTACTCCGGCAGCGTTGGTACTCAGCGCGGCGAAGTGCTTCGGAATGTCCGATTCTTTTGCACTGTTCAGAAACCAGCGACGCGCCGTGTGGGCATTGGTCATGGTCTCCTGAGTCGTAAAGGTTTTGCCGGCAATGAGAAAGAGTGTCGTATCGGGCCGTAGGCCCCCAATCACCTCAGTAATGTCGGCTCCGTCAACATTTGCCACGTAGTGCACGTTCAGATGGTCCGGCTGAAGGTCTTTCAGCGCGCGGGTCACCATGCGGGGGTCTAAGTCGCTTCCGCCGATTCCGATATTCACGACATCGGTAATGCGCTTGCTTGTATATCCGAGCCATTCGCCGTTACGCACGCGGTCCGCGAAGGATAGAAACTCGTCTCGGACCCGGCGAACATCGTTCATGACGGAATCTCCGTCGACCTGATAATTGGTGCGCGTACTCCGCAAGGCCATGTGCATTACGGTCCGGTTTTCGGTTGCGTTGATGCGGTCTCCGGCGAAGAGCGCGGCGCGGCGTTCTTCAAGACCCATTTCGTGGGCCAGGTCAATAAGGCCGCTCAACGACTTGGAATCGATGCGGTGCTTGCTGTAATCGAAGAGCAAATCGCCGTTCCAATCGATGATAAAGCGTTTGAAACGATCCGGATCCTGAGAAAAAAGCTCGCGCATGTGGATATCGGAAAGACGAAATTTGTGCTCGCGCAGTTTTCTCCAGGCGTGGGTTTCGGTCGGATTCACGTGCGTATAAATAGCGTTCGCTAAAAATGGCCCCTGCCCTTAGGCGTTCTCGGCCACCACTTCATTCACTTGTCCCGGCAGCATTTGCTTGAGCATGTTCTCGATACCGTTCTTGAGGGTAATGGTGCTCGAAGGGCAGCCACTACAGGCACCTTGTAAAATTACGTGAACCTGACCGGCGTCGTATTTCTTGAACTTTATGTTTCCGCCATCTTGTGCCACGGCCGGCTTAACGTATTCGTCGAGGATCTCTACGATCCTCTTGTCGATCCCCTCTAGAGGCTCGATCGGCTGGGCCAACTCTGCCGCGGTAGCCGAACTCGTGGCTTCATTGACGGGAGCATTCAAGATCGGCTCTCCACTTTGGAGGAAATCGCGAATGAATTCCCGGATCTCGAGGGTCACCTCTTCCCAGTCGACGATGTCGAACTTGGTCACACTCACGTAATTTTCGGTGATGAACACCTCTTTTACGAAGGGGAAGTGGAACAGGCGCGATGCCAAAGGTGATGGCTTGGCCTCTTCGATGTTCTTGAATTCGAGGATTTGACTTCCTTCGACCAGTGGCTTATTGGCCACGAATTTAAGGACGGCCGGATTAGGAGTCATTTCCGCATAAACAGTGTATGGTAGTTTTTGATCGCTCATGATTGTTTGCTTGAGGACTACAAAAGTACGGCTAATGCGTGGCACAGCAAAAAACGCCTTAGTACCTTTAGGGTTCAATATTATCGAGATATGGCTTTGATCATTCCTGTACGCGACATCCACCCGAAATATGGCGACGCCTGTTGGTTCGCCGAGAACGCCACCATCACCGGCGAGGTCACCATGGGCAACGAATGCTCGGTTTGGTTCAACGCCGTAATACGCGGCGATGTGCACTACATAAAGATGGGCAACCGAGTCAATGTGCAAGACGGGGCAGTGATCCACGCCACGTATAAGAAATCACCGACCAACATTGGCAATAACGTGAGTATCGGACACAATGCATTGGTGCACGGATGTAGCATACACGATAATGTACTCATAGGGATGGGTGCGATCGTGATGGACGACTGCGTAGTTGAAAGCGGCAGTATCATTGCGGCCGGAGCCGTGGTATTAGAAGGCACGCACGTAAAGGCGGGCTCTATTTATGCGGGGGTTCCGGCAAAAAAAGTGAAGGACGTGAGTGAGGAGCTCGTTCGCGGGCAAATCGATCGGATCGCGGAGAGTTATGTGATGTATTCGGGGTGGTATACGTGATTTTGGTGAAGCCGAAGTCCATTGGCCCTTCGGGCGAGTTCATTCGCTTCGCGAGTCCATTTCGGTTGCGCTGAAGTCTATTCGCGCTGCGCGCGAGTATATCGGTGCTGCGCACCGAAAAATCACACCTCATGAAAAAAGGTCC
>JAGWBA010000038.1 GCA_021296215.1 Flavobacteriales bacterium | reverse complement strand
AGAAAATAAATTGTTAAACCCAAAAACTCTGCTAAATTGATTGATAATTTCTGTCCAATTTATAGGGGGTCAATACATTCCGCGGGTTGAATGTTAATCCGCCCGCAGCTTCGATCACAGTGAATTGCTCGGTGAAAGCTTGCCAAAGTTCTTCTACGTTTCCGGTTATTCGGAACTCATCCAATAAACCGTTTTCGAGGTCCAGAAAGGCGCGGTGCATCAACTCGGACGGGTCGTCAGCTGGATCGAAACTTGGCCTTTCTACCCCTCGGCAGGAAGGGCGGTCATTGACAAAAACTTCATACATTTGACGCTATGATTTTAGACCGTGAGACGGCCAGGAAAACGGCCGAATTCCTACTGCAAATTAAGGCAATTAAACTGCAACCGAACGACCCATTCACCTGGGCATCGGGGTGGAAATCGCCCATTTATTGCGACAATCGCCTGAGCCTGAGCTATCCGCCCATTCGCACGTACTTGCGTGATGAAATGGCAAAGGCCATTTTGACCCAATACGGAACACCGAATGTGATCGCCGGAGTGGCGACCGGTGCGATCGCCATCGGAGTCTTAGTTGCGGAAAAATTGAATTTGCCCTTCGTTTATAAACGGAGCAAATCGAAGGAACACGGACGCCAGAATCAAATTGAAGGTCATTTGGAACGAGCCCAGAATGTGGTGATCGTAGAGGATTTGATCAGCACGGGCATGAGTAGCTTGGCTGCGCACAAAGCATTGCGCGAAGCCGATGCGAACGTGATGGGTATGGCTGCGATTTTTACTTACGGATTCGACGTGGCCAAACAAAACTTCGACGAGGCGGGCTGTGATCTCGTAACCCTCAGCGACTACGGACATTTGCTCGAACGGGCTGAGGAATTGGATTACGTTCGCGAGCAAGAGCTTGAAACACTTCGCCAATGGCGAGCCAATCCCGAATCTTGGGGAAAATAACGGAAACACATGAAGATTGAGAGCAACAAGATCCGAATTGAAAAATCGGATCGCGAACTATTCGACTTTTTTAGCGAGATGGAAAATTTCGGGAAGCTCATGCCCGAAGATGTTTCTCTGTTTGAGGCCCGCGAAGATGGATTCAAGTTTGGGCTGAAGGGAATGCCCGAAGTGAAGTTGAAGAAAGAATCTGAGGAGCCCCCTCATCGATTGGTTTTGGGTTCGGCCGGATCAGTACCGTTCAAGCTTATCGGAGAGATCACTTCGATCGGTGATAACGAAAGTGATGTTCAGCTCTTCTTCACCGGAGATTTTAATCCGATGCTCAAAATGATGGTCGAGCGACCATTGAAGAACTTCATCGTCAAACTCGAGGAGAAACTGGCGCAACTCAAGAGAGGAGTTCTTAGTTCTTAGTTTTGAATTCTTAGTTGGTTGATTGGTTGATTAAGAAAGTTAAGAGTTATTGGTTAATGGGAGTGAATGTCCCCGGGGAGTTGGATCATTAACCTGGTTCATGCCCTACAATTCACAAATCTTAGCTCGCAGCCCAGGGTCAATGGCCTAGGGCTTATGGCCCACTGCCCTTCGTTGGTTCAGACAAAAACCACTTCTTTGAAGGCGTAAGCCCGCTGTTCTCCTTTTCGATCCCGCAGTATGAGTCGGCCCGCAGGTTCAACCCCAACGATTTCCGCCTCGAATGCTCCATTCTTATCCTTGTAAACGAACCAGCCGGCGTTGCGGTGTAGCACTTTGAAGTAATCGGCCCGAAGGTCTCTTTTTGCATGTCTGATCTGTAGGTATCGGGCCTCGATAAAAGAGTAGATCTGCTGCAGTTCGTTTCGAGCCGCGTAGTGTTCACGCGTTAATCGATAGAGCGATGTAGCATCGGGGAGGTTCAGTGGGAAGCGTCGTTGATTTAGGTTGATACCGATACCGACGATGGATTGATGTAGTATAGGTCCTTTTAATTGATTCTCGATGAGGATCCCGCCTACTTTTTTACCGTCTATAAGCAGATCGTTCGGCCATTTTATCCGCACACCGTCCACCTTTTCTGACAAATAGTCATAGAGCGCCAAACTCACCGCCTTGTTGAGTCGAAACTGATCAACCGCGTTCAAGAAATGCGGATACAAAACAACACTAAACGTCAGGCTATCAGCGGGTTCACTATACCAAATGTTGTTCATTTGGCCTCTTCCGGCCGTTTGGTCGGGAGTGAATATCACGGTACCTTCGGGCACATTTTGATCGCGCAGCACCTTTAGGGCATAACTATTGGTAGAGTCAAGATGATCGTGTTCAATGACGGTACGGCCGACAAATAGTGGATTCATTTGATTTACTAGGGTTTAAGCCAATCATCCGCCCGCAGGGCGAAAACATTGAGATACGCAAATTCGTTAACTTCGTACGTTAAATCAAAGCATTGAATGAGAAAACCCCAAGGCCCCGAATCGGAACAGTTAACCGAGGTCATCATTAAAGGGATCGAAGACAAGAAAGGTCAAAACATCACAGTAATGGACTTGCGCTCGATCGAGCACGCCGTTACTGATTTCTTTGTGATCTGTGACGGTACTTCGAATACACAGGTGAGCGCGATCGCAGACAGCATTGAGGAAACCGTACGAAATGACCTAGGAGATAAGCCTTGGCACAAAGAGGGAAAGGAATCGAGTGAATGGGTACTCCTCGACTACGTGTACGTAGTGGCCCATGTATTTCAAAAGCCTATCCGCGAGTTTTACAATATTGAAGAATTGTGGGGAGACGCGGAGATCCGCGAGATTGAAGTGAAATAAAGAAATGGCAAAGAACAAAGACGATAATCAACTCAATAAATTACGCGAGCAGTTTCAGCGTAATCAGAGCAATGGCGGTGATGGAGATAAAGGAGGAGGCGACGGTGGTGGCCCAAAGCGGCGATTCAATTTTTATTGGATCTATGCGATCATATTCCTGTTCTTCATCGGTATTCAGCTGTTCAGCGGAATGTACGCCAACTTACAGAACACCAATTACCGCGATTTCGAGGGCTATTTGGCCAGTGACGAAGTCGCAAAGGTGGTCATTGTAAATAACGAAAAGGCCGAGATCTACATTAAAAAGGACGCCCTATCCAAGCCGGAGCACGAAGAAGTTCGGGAACAACCTTTTGGTGGTGGCGTTAATGATGGTCCACACTATGTTTTCAACATTGGCACCGTCGAGGAGTTCAACAAGAAACTCGAAGAACACCAAAACGAAGAACAACCGGTCATAGTAGAATACACCAAGCGCGAAAACGTGTGGGGCGATATTCTCAGTTGGGTATTCCCGATCATCATCATGGTGGCCATATGGATCTTCATCATGCGTCGCATGAGCGGCGGGGGAGCCGCTGGTGGACAAATATTCAACATCGGTAAATCGAAAGCCACGCTTTTCGATCAAAACAACAACGTAAAAGTCAACTTCAAGGACGTGGCCGGACTTGAGGGTGCGAAGGAGGAAGTTCAGGAGATCGTCGATTTTTTAAAGAATCCGACCAAGTATACCAACTTAGGGGGTAAGATACCGAAAGGGGCTTTACTTGTTGGCCCTCCTGGAACGGGTAAGACTTTGTTGGCCAAGGCAGTTGCCGGTGAGGCGAAAGTACCCTTCTTTAGCCTGAGTGGCTCAGACTTCGTAGAAATGTTCGTTGGTGTTGGTGCAAGTCGCGTTCGCGACCTGTTCAAACAAGCCAAGGAAAAGGCTCCGGCGATCATCTTCATCGATGAGATCGATGCCGTGGGTCGCAGTAGAGGTCGTTCACAAATGACGGGTGCTAACGACGAACGCGAGAATACTCTGAATGCCTTGTTGACGGAAATGGACGGATTCGGCACCGATACGAATGTGATCGTGCTCGCTGCGACCAACCGTGCGGATGTATTGGACCGCGCCTTGATGCGCGCCGGTCGATTCGACCGCCAAATTCACGTGGACCTGCCCGATTTGGCGGAACGTAAGGAGATATTCGAAGTCCATCTTCGTCCTCTCAAGATCAGCAAGGAACTCGATATCGATTTCTTGGCTCGACAAACTCCCGGATTCAGTGGAGCTGATATTGCCAATGTCTGTAATGAAGCTGCTTTAGTGGCGGCGCGGAAAGACAAAAAGGAAGTTGAGAGACAAGATTTTCTCGATGCCGTTGATCGGATAATCGGTGGACTGGAAAAGAAAAACAAACTCATCTCCGAGGATGAAAAAAATACCATCGCCTTTCACGAGGCCGGTCACGCCACGGTAAGCTGGTTATTGGAACACGCCGCACCATTGGTGAAGGTAACCATCATCCCACGTGGCCGCAGCTTAGGGGCTGCTTGGTACCTACCTGAAGAACGGAGCATTACACATACGGAGCAAATGCTCGACGAAATGTGTGCGACGATGGGGGGGCGAGCCGCGGAAAAAGTGATGTTCGACAAGATCAGCACCGGAGCTTTGAGCGATCTGGAAAAAGTGACCAAGCAAGCACAAGCAATGGTTACGATCTACGGTCTCAACGACAAGATCGGTAATGTAACGTACTACGATTCAAGTGGCCAGAGCGATTACAGCTTTAGTAAGCCCTACTCGGAAAAGACTGCCGAATTGATCGACGAAGAGGTAAAGGCACTAATCGAGATCCAATATAAGCGTGCAATAGAGCTTTTGGGGAACAATAAGGATAAACTTATTAAATTAGCCGAGCAGCTGCTCGAAGAGGAAGTGATCTTCAAGGAGGATTTGGAGACCATTTTTGGAAAGCGCCCCTGGAAGAACGAACAAGACAAGCTTAAAGCTTCGGAAAATGGTCACTCGAAAGAAGAATCTAAAGCACAAGTTGCAGGTGATTCTAATGTGAGTCCAGCCAATTCTGGAGAAAAGGCCTCAATCGATTCCGAAGATTCGGAAACGGCTTCAACCACGGACGATGAGCAGGAGCAAGTCGAGAAAGAAATATGAGTAAAGGATCCTTCGGAGGTGCGTTCAAGAAATTAAAAGACGCCTTGAGTGGTAAATCCGCTCAAGGAGATGACTCTGCCGCCCCCAAAGGAAACAAATACCTGGAGCCCGACAAGGGACCTCTAGACGTGCAATTTGCCCGTGAGTTCACTGAAGCTACGGGCAAATTTTTATATTGTGAACACGAAGCCGATCTCGTAGAAAGCCTACATCGCCTTTCTTTAGAGTATCGTTGGACCACCGTTTTTGCGCGGGAAAATGATGTGATCTCCGTATTGAAGCGGGCCGATATCGACTACGATATCGAAGATCGAAATGCCGATGCATTCGTAAGCACCTGCGCCTTTCTTAGTGCCTATGACGGGGGAATCGTCATCTCGTCGGTGCAAACCAATGGCGAAAAACCGAACTGCTTCCCCTCTACTCACGTAGTCATAGCCTATACCTCTCAACTTCATAAAAACCTCAGTGAAGGCATGCGTTGGCTAAAAAGTCAAAGCAAAGAGATTCCGTCGAACATTACGAACGTCCAGGTGAATAGACTCGAAAATGCCAGCGGTATTCGACGTGAATATGACCCCGCCGTACATCATGATGTTTTCTTACTTTTAGTAGAAGATTAAACATCATGAGCAACCTAGTACAAGTCTATACCACAGACAAAGAATACCAAGCGCAACTCCTCACGGACAAACTGCGTGAAAACGGGATCGAACCCTTTCGGTTGAACAAGCGCGACAGCATGTATCCGATTGGGTATATCGAAATCCAAGTGGCCTCTGAGGACGTGGAAAAAGCACGCACTTTGATCGAGGAAAGCGGCCTATGAAAGACATTTTGATTCGTGGTCTCACAGGAGCCGTCTATGTTGGCGTCCTGATCGGCAGCTTTTGGCTTGGCCCCGAAACCACGTACCTCTTACTGCTGGTTCTTCTGGTCATTGCGCTTTACGAAATGCAAGGAATCCTAAGTCGATCCGAAGTCTCTTCTTGGCTCATCGCAGTTCCTTCACTCTGGTTCGTATCCAGCGTCTTAGAACAATTCGGCCTTAACGATGCCAGACTCTACTACCCCATCGTCCTCTTTATTTGGTTCGTGAGCCTGCTCATTCGCAGGTCGAAGACCATCACCGAGGACCTCACCACCATCGGAGCGCTGTACCTCTATCCAACACTGAGTTTTTACCTCGTTCCACAACTGCTGGGAGCCGGCGACGCCTGGCGGCCAGAGATTCTATTCTCTACCTTCTTACTCATTTGGGCCAACGACACCTTTGCATACCTCACGGGCCGATTCTTCGGTAAGCGAAAACTCGCCCCTCAAATAAGCCCCAATAAAACGATTGAAGGCCTCGCGGGCGGACTCTTTTTCATGCTGGCCGTTGCAGCGAATCTTCACCTCCTTTTCCCTATAGAGTCCATGGCCACCTGGATTTGCTTCGGAGTGCTCATCGGACTCACGGGCAATACGGGCGACCTGTTCGAATCGTGGTTGAAACGCAGACATGGCATCAAAGATAGTGGCACCCTGCTACCGGGTCACGGCGGAGTACTCGATCGGCTCGATAGCTTTATTTTCTCCGCACCTTTCATCTACGTTTTCTGGCGCATGGCCGACCTCCTTTAACTTTGGCACAGTGTTGGAATACTCCAATCAAAACCAGAACCATGAAACGCTTATTAATCTTATTCCTTTTTCTCGGTGCCTACGGCGCGATGTTCACATCCTGCACAGATGTATTCTGCGTATCGGGAACCGGCGATGTCGTCATTCGAGATATCCAAGTCAGTAGCTTCGATGCCATCGAAAACAGAACCTCCGTCGATATCTACTTGACCCAAGCCTCCGAACCAACCTACACCATAGAAGCTCGCGGTCAGAGCAACATCCTCGACGAGATCGAATTCTCGGTCATTAACGGAGAACTCATCATTGATTCCCGAGAATGCTTCAATACCAGCGAAGAGCTTACCATTTATATCGATGTCGATCAACTCGATGCTATTACCCTCGGTGGATCAGGAGATGTGTTTGGGGTAGGCATTTTCGAGTTGGGTGATCTGGAGATCGAAATCAACGGATCGGGCGACATCGATCTCGAACTCCTGGCCGACGATATTGAAACCGAGATTAGAGAATCCGGAGATGTAACTCTACAAGGTGAAGCAGACCAACACGACATCAGGATCACCGGTTCGGGAGATCTTGAATCGTTTGGCTTATGTACCGAAGAATCGGACATCCGAATTTCCGGATCAGGGGATGCCGAAGTATGTGTCGAAGATGTGCTCGATGTGGTGATCACCGGTAGTGGATCCGTATATTATAAAGGCTTTCCGGACGTTAATGCTACAATAATCGGAAGCGGTTCAGTGACCAACAGTAATTGATTTAATGAAAAGACCTGAATTGGGCGAGTACGCCGAGTCTTATAAGGGTTACGTTGACTTGGTTACCGAGTCGAACGGAATTCAAGCACTTCGCGACTCCAAACGCGAAGCGCTCGACCTCTGGGCAAAATGGCCCATAGCGAAGCAAGACCATCGATATGCCGAAGGGAAATGGACCCCAAAGGAAATCGTTCAACACATTATTGATACCGAACGCGTTTTCGGTTACCGAGCACTGGCCTTCGGTCGTAGCGACACCACTGAGCTACCCGGCTTTGACCACAACGCATATGTAGATCAGTCACGCGATATCAAACGATCGTGGCACGATCTCATGGAGGAATTTGAAATGGTTCGCAACGGATCGATCCTCCTATTCGAATCGCTGGAGTCCCAATCCACGAATGCGGGAATTGCCAACGGAGTGGGTATTAGCGTACGCGCACTTTGCTTCGTTTCGGCCGGACACACACGTCATCACTTGAATGTATTAAGGAACAAATACCTATGAAAACGAGTCACGAGATCGATTACGACATCTTCGGAGAAGAAATGCAGGCCGTGCGCCTAGAGCTGGATTCCGACGAAACGGTACTGGCCGAGGCGGGGAGTCTCATGATGATGGATGGGAATATCGAAATGAACACCATTTTCGGCGACGGATCGGGTCGCTCTCAATCGATTATGGACAAGCTATTTTCGGCCGGAAAACGAGTGTTAACGGGAGAACGCCTTTTTATGACCACCTATACCCATCGCGGTGTTGGAAAGGCCCACGTAACATTTGCCGCACCCTATCCTGGAAAAGTTATTCCGATAGATTTGAGTCAGCTCGATCATAAGATCATTTGTCAAAAAGATGCTTTTTTGGCCGCGGCGAAAGGAGTGAGCATAGGCATAGAATTTCAGCGTCGGCTGGGGGTCGGATTCTTCGGTGGCGAGGGATTTATTATGCAAAAACTGGAGGGAGACGGAATGGCCTTCGTACATGCAGGTGGTACCGTCATTGAAAAAACGCTATTGCCCGGTGAATCCCTGAAAGTAGATACCGGTTGTCTGGTGGCCTTTACCTCGCATATCGATTACGACATTGAAATGGTCAAGGGAATTAAGACCGCTATTTTCGGGGGCGAAGGGCTCTTTTTGGCCCGATTGACCGGGCCTGGAAAGGTTTGGATACAGAGTATTCCATTCAGCCGACTAGCCGAGCGCGTGTTCGCCGCAGCTCCAAGCCAAGGTGAAAAACGAAAAGGTGAAGGCTCTATTTTGGGTGGACTCGGCGACCTGCTGGATGGCGATAACAGATTCTAGTATGCGACTTTTAGCCCTTTTTCTTTTGATCTCTGTACTTTGCTCTTGTTCCAACACACGAGAAAACGCACATAATTCGGAAGCCGAAGCTTCCATCCGTTCGCTGATGGACAAGCAGATCGAATCTTGGAACTCCGGCGATATTGAAGGCTATATGTCGGCCTACCGGAATAACGAACGGCTCACCTTCATCGGATCAACAGGGTTGACCTATGGTTACGACGTCACCCATCAGAACTACAAAAAGGTCTATCCAGATGAATCGGCGATGGGAGAACTCGAATTCAACCTGATGGAAATGAAGCCCTTGGGCGAGGCGCATTTTTATACCATTGGCATGTGGCAGTTGAATCGCGAGCAAGACACGCTTGCCGGCTGGTTCGATCTACTCTGGGAAAAGAAAGAAGAAGGCCGGCGTATCATTTCGGATCATTCGTCCTAACTTGCCGCCATGCGCGTCTCCGGATTCACATTCGTCAAAAACGCCACCAAGCTATTCATTCCGGCCAAGGAAGCCATCGCCAGCGTACTCCCGCTAGTCGATGAGTTCGTCGTGGCCTTGGGAAAAGGCGATGCCGATGATCGCACGCGGGAAGAGATTGAGTCGCTGAACGACCCCAAGATCAGGATCATCGACACGGAATGGGATACCGAGAATTACCCAAAGAATACCGTATTTGCCCGCGAGACCGATAAGGCCAAAGAAGCCTGCACGGGCGATTGGTTGATCTATATCCAATGCGACGAAGCGCTGCACGAAATGTATCATCCGGCCGTTGAGGCCGCACTAAAAAAATGCCACCGCGATGACGAGGTGGAGGGTCTTCTTTTCGATTACGTGCATTTTTGGGGCGATTTCGATCACTTCAACGACGGGCACACGTGGTACCGGCGCGAGGTACGCATCATTCGCAACGACCCGCGCATTCACTCGTGGAAAGACGCGCAGAGCTTCAGGCGATACAACGACGACTTTGACTACAGTTTCGAATCGTACCAAAGCAAGGACGGAAATCGCAAACTAAATGTAGCGCCCTTGCGGGCGGAAATTTTCCACTACGGCTATGTTCGGCCCCCGCATTTGATGTCGGCCAAACGTCGCTCGAATAGCCTGAGCTATCACGGTGAAGAGAAATCGGACCACATGCTCAAGGACCTACCGGTGGAGTTCGATTATGGTCCCATGCACTATATGCGGGAGTTCAAGGGAACCCACCCGGCCGTGATGCAGGAGTGGATAAAGCGGTTTAATTGGGCCGATCAGCTGCAATGGTCGGGCAAGGTGAACCCGGAACGACTTAAACACAAGCACGAACGAACGAAGTATCGACTGATATCGTGGTTCGAGAGAAAGGTCATCGGCCACCCGGTAATGCAGTTCGAGAATTTCAATGTTATTCGGAAATAGTTCTGAGTTCTTAGTTTTGAGTTAGACTACGACTATGAACCGTGAACTCGCCGTTAGTTGTACTGTCGATTATTCATCAACTTTCAATTTCCGAATCAACCATTCAAACCAAAAAGTATGACCACGGTCCAAAAGAAAGAAATAAAGGCAAAGATCAGCGAGGCTCTCGAACAGGTGAGGGAGGAGATCACTCGTTTGCGTGAGTTGACCAAACCCATCGCTCCTGAAAATGCAATAGGGCGCGTATCGCGCATGGATGCAATCAACAATAAATCGGTAAATGAAGCAGCTCTGCGGAAGGCAATGACACGATTTCGGGGTTTGGAAAGCGCTTTGGACCGAATTGATGATAAAAACTTTGGCTTATGTCGAGGCTGTGGTGAGGATATCCCAACGGGTCGACTCATGCTTTTGCCAGAAAGCGTGTTGTGCGTAAAATGCGCGTCAAGTCACTAGAATTGGAGTCAAGAACTAACTGAGAACGCAAAACTAAGACCTATGAACTCGAAGCACTTCGTGCTTTAAAGCTCCACATCAGCTTGAATTTCGCAACCTCCTCCCCGCTTTTATCCGTTCCAATACTGTGACAGCAAACGGTTTGAGGCATTCCTGAATCAACGGCCAATTGAACCTTCTCGCGGAACGATTCACCACATGGGCAGGTAAAGGTGATCTTTCCGGAAGCTTTTTTAAGGAATTCCGCTTCGAGACCGACCACCAGCATACTCACACCCGGTTTTCGCTTGTAGATCTCTCTCATGGCCATGACTCCTGTAGAGAGCTCGGCGGCCATAGCCAACACGGCGAAGTACACGCTTTTAAAAGGGTTTTTTACCCAGTACTTATATCCGAATTGAACACGGCATTCCGTATCGGTCAGTTCCACTACTCTAAGTCCTGCCAGCCAGGCCATCGGCAAGGAGCTGATAAGGAACATCCGCAATTTCCATGGATTGCGGACAATGGCTTCAAAATCTTTAACGCGCGGGTTCATGAAGTATAAAAGTGGTCAAATTCCGTAAAGTTCACAATGCTTGTTTACGGAGGGTCCGTGGGTTACCTTTGCGCAAAGCCTTTCGCTATGAACATCCCCGAGAGCCATCACCCCCGTATCGTCATCATCGGTGGCGGATTCGGTGGCCTCATGGTAGCCAAGTCACTGAAGAACAAACCTTTTCAGGTTGTTTTGATCGACAGACACAACTACCACACTTTTCAACCTTTGCTTTATCAAGTGGCTACGGCCGGACTCGAGCCCGATTCTATAGCTCACCCCCTGAGGACCATATTCACAGGCTACCAGAACGTTTACTTCCGAATAGCGGAGGTCGAGCGAATCGATTCGAGCAACAACCGCATCGAAACGAGCATTGGGGAGCTGGAATACGACCAGTTGGTGATCGCCACCGGGAGCGAAACGAATTTCTTCGGTATGGAGAGCATTAAACAGCGGAGCATGCCAATGAAGAACATTCCCGAGGCATTGAACCTTCGTTCGCTCATGCTTCAGAACTTTGAAGCCGCCTTGTTGACCGAAGATCTTAAAGAGCGCGAGGCCCTAATGAACTACGTCATCGTAGGCGCAGGACCGACCGGGGTGGAATTAGCCGGCGCTTTGGCCGAGTTAAAACGACATGTACTACCGAACGACTACCCGGACCTCGATATCCGGAGAATGAGCATACACCTGGTGGAGGCATCGGATCGCGTGTTGTCCGCAATGAGCGAAACGAGTTCTAAAAAAGCAGATGAATATCTGCACAAGCTCGGGGTTCACGTATGGACTCAAACCATGGTCAAGGACTACGACGGTACAACGGTCGTTACGAACAGCAAACCGCTTCCGGCGAGTACCCTTATATGGGCTGCGGGTGTCAAGGGTTCCTTTCCGGGAGGATTCACACCCGATCAGATCGCGGGAGGGCGTATTCAGGTGGATCAATTCAACAACGCCAAGGGTTTTGAAAACGTCTATGCCATTGGCGATGTTGCGGTTATGATCTCCGATGACAACCCAAAAGGCCACCCTATGCTGGCTCAAGTGGCCATTCAGCAGGGAACCTTGTTGGGAAAGAACTTTGTGCGCCGGCAGCAGGGCAAATCACCGATCGCCTTCAAATACAAAGATCTGGGAAGCATGGCCACCGTGGGTCGAAATTTGGCTGTGGTCGATCTACCTCGATTTAAGTTCAAGGGATTCTTCGGCTGGGCCATTTGGATGGGTGTTCACCTAGTTTCGCTCATCGGGTTTCGAAACAAAGTAGTTACTTTGTTCAACTGGATCTGGAATTACCTAAAGTACGACCGCGGTGTACGGCTCATTATTCGCCCTTATCGAAAATGGCAGTAAAGAATTACCTCTCACTTATTAAGTTCAGTCATACCGTTTTTGCGCTCCCTTTCGCATTGATCGGATATTTCTATGCGATACAGACCACCGAAGCTCACTTTAGCTGGAGGCTTTTCGTCTCCGTATTGCTCTGTATGGTATTCGTCCGTTCAGCGGCCATGGCCTTTAATCGATACCTCGATCGCGACATCGATGCCGCCAACCCGAGAACGGCGGCCGTACGCGAGATTCCTGCCGGAATCATTACACCACGTTCTGCGTTGATCTTCGTGATCGTCAATTCGTTGCTCTTTGTGATCACCACCCGGTTCATAAACGACCTGGTCTTCTACTTGTCGCCAATTGCCTTATTGATCACCCTGGGCTACAGCTATACGAAGCGATTTACAGCACTTTGTCACCTCGTGTTGGGGCTGGGACTCAGCCTAGCTCCCATCGGCACTTTTTTGGCCGTAACGTCCTCTTTTGCCTGGGTTCCCATTTGGTTTGGGGTGGCCGTACTTACTTGGGTGGGTGGTTTTGACATCATTTACAGCCTTCAGGACGACACCTTCGATAAGGAGCAAAACCTGCACAGTATGCCCGTTCTTTTGAACCTAAGAGGAGCGCTGCGGCTATCTTCCATGCTACATTTGATTACGGCCTTCGCGCTTGCTACGGCCGGATGGTCGGGTAACTTCGCTTGGTTCTACTGGGCCGGGTTCCTATTCTTCATGCTCATGCTATTCCGACAGCACCTACTTGTGAATCCGAATGATCTTTCCAAGGTCAATATCGCCTTCATGACAACTAATGGCGTAGCTTCGGTGGTATTCGGTGCGGCTGTGATCCTCGACCTGTTTCTATATCGCTGAGGGCCAATAGATAAAAATTGAGTATTTTCGTCGCGAAACCTAACCGCGTTTTATGCCCCAATCCCTATAATGGACCGCCAAGTCGACATAAACATTGCCGATCTTGAGCGGGAATACTTGGAATTCCCCCATCAGGCCATACACGAGCCCCCAGTGGCCTCGAGGCGCTTGACTAAACTCTGGAACTGGGAATTTTGGCCTTGGCATTTACTGTATATCCCTATCTACTTCAAATCGTTAGCTTGGGCGATCAAAGCGCGCCACCCATTCTACTTTGCACTTTCGAACCCCGGGTTTAAGTACGGAGGAATGTTCGGCGAGGATAAGTGGAACATTTACTCAAGACTTCCGAAACACCTTTATCCAAAGAGCTTCCTATGGAACAATCTTAAAGGGGAGCGCGATTTTCGTTGGTGGTTCACGCATCATCAATTGGATTTCCCGTTGATCGCCAAACCGAATCGCGGGGAGCGAGGAAAAGGTGTGCGTATCCTACATAATTGGGAAGAAGTACTCGCCTATAGAAAACAAGCATCATTTGATGTGATCGTTCAGGAATTCGTTGACCTGCCGTGGGAGATCGGAATCTTTTACTACCGTTTACCGCACGAAAAGAGCGGACGCATCAGTTCGGTCGTGGTGAAGCATTTTACTCGACTTAAAGGAGATGGAAAAAGTACGGTTGCGGAGCTTATTCAGAATCATCCGAGGTTGCGATTTTTTGAGAAAGAGCTGTTCAAGCAACACAAGAATCATTGGTTCGATGTTCCAAGTTTAAATGAGGACTACAGTTTGGTTCGCTTGGGGAACCATAACAAAGGAGTCATTTTCTTGGACGGAAAGAACATGATCAACGATCAATTGACCAAGCAGATCGACAGTGTTTCGCAAGGCATAGATGGGTTTTTCTACGGCCGCTACGATATAAAGTGCGCTAGTTTGGAGGATCTTTATGCCGGGAGATACTGCATTATTGAACTGAATGGTGCCATGTCGGAGCCGGGTCACATATACCATCCGTGTTCTTCGCTTCGCCAGGGTTTGTATTCACTTCTCCACCATCACAAAGTCATTTATCAGATCGCCAAAGAAAATAGGGCAGCTGGATACAACTACCCTAGATTCTTCAAAAGTTTGAAAGACTTCCGCGCCTACCTAAAGTACAACAAGTACCTTCAGGCATGGCAAAAGAAGACCGGCTGATCAAAGGCCGAAATTAGGCCGGCTGCTTAGCAGACCAGCTGATGCAATATCCCTTAGGACTTACCGCACCGTTGGCGAAGAGCTGACAACCTCCACAGTTTCCTTCGAATTTATCGGGCTGATAGAACTGGCAGTTCATGCAGTTCTCACCTTCTTTTTCGCTCATTGCGACATACTGTAAGCTCTCGCGAGTACTGAGGTCGGCCTCACTGAGATCTTTGTTATACTCAGAGCAATCGGCACTCATTGACTCGGGCTTTGGTTGAGGCTTTGGCGGGGGAGTCGTCGACTCTTCGGATCCGCTCGATTCAGCCCCACCTCCACCGCAGGCAGCCAATAAAGTGGTTCCTGCAACAGCAGATAATCCGAAAATTCCTGCTCTCTTTAAAAATTCTTTACGGCTCAGCTTTTCCATGATACGTTCGATTTATTTGGTCCTAATGTACTATTGGTCAAGGTTTCAGAGAAGTAAAACGTTCACACAAGTGAAAATTTATAGTGATTCTAAGTAAACATATGGTACTTTGTATTGCATAGTAATATTTTATGTTTATATATTTGCATAACAAAGTTCTATATATATGAAATCGCTCGGTATATTTTTCGTGAAGTTCTTGCTCCTCATCGGGGCGGGATGGCTCCTTTGGCATGGGGTTCAGCAAGCTCAAACATACGGTCCCCGCGGAGCCGAATTGAGTTTGCCTTCGATCGAGGAGGTATCGACGATCCACAGAGTAGAGCGGGAACGCACCGCGGAGGAGCGAATCGTGCCGCAAGGCACAGAAACCATTGATGCCGTGGCGCAGGAAACACAACCATCGACATCTCCTAAAGATGAGGCCATTTCGGTGGTGACGTTGGGGTGGGGGTATCGAGTAACAGAAACCCAATGAAAATAGAAAACACGAAAGCACAGATGCGAAAAGGGGTTCTGGAGTATTGCATACTATCGATCCTTAAAAATGGTGACCAGTATGCCTCCGGGATCATCGATTCGCTGAAATCGGCCAAAATGATCGTTGTGGAAGGAACCCTATATCCGTTGCTCACGCGATTAAAAAATGCCGAGCTTCTCAGTTACCGCTGGGAAGAGTCTACTTCGGGTCCTCCCCGCAAGTACTATGCGCTCACCGAAGAAGGTGAGGATTTTTTGAAAGAGCTCGATCTCACGTGGAGCGACCTCGTAAAAGCAGTACAATTGACCACCCAATCAAAAACCCAGAACGATGAATAAGACAGTCAACATCAATTTAGCAGGGATCATCTTCCATGTGGATGAGGATGCCTACAGTCGGCTGAGCGGCTACCTACAGGCCTTGAAGGCGAAGTTCGCCGGAGAGCCCGGAGGTGACGAGATCATTGCCGACGTGGAAGCCCGTATGGCTGAGCTTTTTCAAGATCGTACCGGAGATTCGAAACAAGTAATCACACGTGTCGACGTAGATGAGGTGATCGCCGTATTGGGTGAGCCCGAAGACTACGAAGATATCGATGAAGAAGGTAGCTCGACCAGCTCTCATGAGGGTGCTAGCTATGCCAAGGCATCAACCAGCAGTGAGCGCAAGGGTCGACGCCGTATATTCCGAAATCCGGACGACGCCATTATCGGTGGTGTTGCCGGTGGACTCGGAGCTTACTTCAAAATCGATCCAGTATTTATACGCTTGATCTTCGTTTTGTCCTTCTTTGGCTGGGGAACGGGATTCTTGTTGTACCTGGTTCTATGGATCATTATTCCGGGGGCTAAGACTACGGCCGAAAAGCTCGAAATGCGCGGAGAGGATGTCAACCTGAATAACATCGAACGTTCCATTAAGGACGAGATCGAGAACCTCAAGGATCGTTTGAACGACCTCGGTAGCGATGCCGGAAAAACGGCTCGTAAAGGGGCCTCGGCATCGAAACGAGGTATTGACCGACTCGTAGACTTGCTCGTAGCGACCATTCGCGTGTTTGTGAAGGTGGTTTTGGCCATCGTCGGGTTTTCGCTCATTATCGCAGCTATTAGCCTGATCGCCGCGTTGGTCGGCACCATGTTCGGTGCGAGCATGTGGTTTGTCTCGTGGCCCGATCCCGGATTGGCCGGAATTGGATTCATGCAGATCCAGAACCTCCTGTTCCTCGACAATGGTCACTTCTGGTTAACGGCACTGGGGCTATTGTTTGTGATCCTGGCACCGCTGGTAGGTATCATCGCTCTAGGGGCTCGCTTACTCTTTAGCGTTCCCAAACTGAGCAAAATGACGAACACCGTACTATCTGTGCTGTTTGGCGCTGGTGTGATCATGACCATTATCGGAGCCATTCGTCTAGGGGCCGACTTTGACGACGGTGGCCGCTATACCGTAGAGTTCGATGTGCCCGTGATCACAGAGTCGATCATGATCGTCGGTGGCAGCGACGACATTTCGGATATGCTTCAGTACGATCGCAGTGTCTTTCTCGATATAAGTGAAGATCGCATACATACGCGAAACGTTCACTTCGATATTGAGCGAGCGGCAGGCTCTAAGGCCAAGTTACAGGTACGCCAATACGCGCGAGGAAGCAATAAATGGGAAGCGCGTAAACGTGCGGAGTTGATCAACTACGATGTAAAAATCGATAGCGGTCGCATTGAATTGCCGAATCACCTCGACTTCCCCATCGACGAGAAATGGCGTAATCAAGAGCTCTTCGTAACTCTGTTCTTACCTAAAGGGGCTAGTGTGTACCTCGACGAGAGTGCCATTTCGGTCATCGATGATATCGACAATACCACGAATACGTGGGATTGGGACATGGTGAACCACACTTGGCAAATGAACAACCTCGGCTTGTCGTGCATGGACTGCACTTGGACTACTGAAGAACAAGAGAGCTTCATGAAGAATCCCGAAGAGGAGATCGAGTGTCTGGAAGAAGAAGAGGAAGCCGACTGGAGTACGGATGATTGGGACACCGAAATGTAAAACCAACATCGTACATTTGGCCGCATGATGCGGTCGACCATAGTAGCCTTGTGTTTGATTCCCATTGGGGTTCAAGCACAAGGCTATTTTCAGCAACGGGTAGACCACAAGATCGAGGTTAGCTTTGAGGAAGGCTTGGGCGAACTCCATGGAATAGACTCCATGAGGTATGTTAACCACAGTCCGGACACACTGGATCGATTGTACATCCATCTTTGGCCCAATGGCTATCAAGGCGATCATACGGCCCTTGGAAAGCAACTACTCGAAAACCGCCACACCATTCTTCATTATTACGACGACACTCGTGGCGGAATGGACTCTCTATTATTTACGATCGGGGGCCTAGAGCACGGGTTCAGCTTTTACCAAGGTCAACCCGACATTGCCGAAGTAAAACTCAAAGCTCCCCTCCCGTCCGGAGCTTCTACTACCATTGTAACGCCTTTCAGGGTAAAGTTACCCAACGGAGGGGTAAGTCGCATGGGAAGGCTTGATTCGGCCATAATGGCCACGCAATGGTATCCCAAGCCGGCGGTATACGACAAGGATGGATGGCACCCTATGCCCTACCTCGATCAAGGCGAATTTTACAGTGAGTACGGCCTTTTTGATGTTACCGTAACCTTGCCCAAAAGATTCGTGATCGCAGCTACGGGCCGAACGGTATCGGATATCGTCGTTAACGAACGGCGCACAGTTCGCTACCGTCAAGATAGTATTCACGACTTTGCTTGGTTCGCAGACAGCCGATGGCAAGTTTTGGTTGACAGTATACAGCTACCCTACAGCGATCGATGGGTAACGACCAAGGCTTACTTTACCCCGGACAACAAAGACCTTTGGAGAAATTCATCAGAGTACTTGCAAGACGCAGTATACTACTACTTCCTCTGGAACGGTGACTATCCGTACGAGCAGGTCAGCGCCGTTGATGGAACCATTGCGGCAGGAGGTGGCATGGAGTACCCCATGATCACAATTATTGGCACTGCCATTAGCGAACGCAGTTTGGAAACGGTGATCATGCACGAGGTGGGGCACAACTGGTTCTACGGGATACTCGGTAGTAATGAACGGGAGCATCCGTGGATGGACGAGGGACTGAATACGGCGAATGAGATCCGATACATCAAGTCGAAGTATCCGGAGCGCGAAATACTCGATGCGGATTCCGATTTACTCGACCGAATTAAAAAGCTCTTTGATCTGGAAGGCTACGACATAACGGATCAGCACTACTATACTTATTTGTTCA
Source organism: Flavobacteriales bacterium (assembly GCA_021296215.1). NCBI lineage: Bacteria > Pseudomonadati > Bacteroidota > Flavobacteriia > Flavobacteriales > Flavobacteriales bacterium. Next base: position 3,224 of record JAGWBA010000038.1, on the reverse strand, counting down.
GCGCGAGGATGGGGGTTGATCAGGCCATTGAAACACCGGCGGCTGAATTCAATCAACTCAATTACGCCGCGGTAGCCTATGACAAAACGGGGTTGGTATTCGAATATCTGCGATCGTACTGGGGCGATTCGCTCTACGACGCCGCCATGCGGACGTACTACGACCGTTGGAAGTTCAAGCACCCCGGTCCGGATGATTTGCGAAATACTTTAGAAGAAGTCAGTGGTGAAGATCTTACCTGGTTGTTTGATGACCTCATTGGAAGTGACCATCAGGTGGACTACAAGGTCAAATCGGTCCGCAACAACGAGTTAAGGATCCGCAACAAGACATCTTTGAGTGTACCTTTTTCGGTGAGCCTCCTGCAAGAGGGGAATGAAGTTGAGCGTATCTGGCTTCCGCCCGTTGAGGGCGATACCACATGGCCGCTTCCGGATGTCGATTTCGACGCCGTGCGTATCGATGAACCTCAGTTGCTCATTGAGGAATTCCGACACAATAACCTTTGGCGCGAAGAAGGCCTGTTACCGCTCGTTGAGCCACTCAAGTTACAGTTTTACGGAAGCTTGGATCGGCCTGAGAAAACGCAAATTTATTGGTCGCCGATGGCATCGTGGAACAACTACGATAAGCTGCTTATCGGGGCGGCATTTTACAACTCGAATATTCCGGCCAAGCCTTTCCGGTACCGCATTACGCCTCTTTTTAGTCTTGGACAAGGGACGCTGAATGGCGTGGCATCAACGAGTTTAACGAAATACTTCGACGACGGTATTTTCCAATACATCCGAATTGGGGTATATGGTAGGCACTTCAGCTACGACCGCGATCTGACGTACTCGCGGGTGACTACGGCCCTCAATGTTCAGTTTCGCCGTCCTCACCCTCGGAGTCCGTACAGTCACTCGATTCGCCTAAGAAACGTGTCGGTTTGGAGGGAACTTCCGACGATCTCAGAGCCACCCGTTACCGTTGATCTTAGCAATAGCAACTATTCCATACTCGATTTCAAGTATCGCCTGGATAATCAGCACATTTTGCATCCGTGGGAGATCTTTTTCGACACCCAGTTTGCGATCGGTTTCGTTAAGAGTTCCGTAGATGCCAATTTCGAGTGGAGGATTCGCCCCGGGAGCCGATTACAGTGGCGGAACTACTTGGGCGTTTTTTGGCGGAACGATTACCCATCGGACGGATCGTACTATAATTTCGGTTTGAGCAATACCCCGGATTACCTATTTGAGTACTATTTCCTGGGGCGATCGGAGGATGAAGGATTTTTAAGTCGGCAATTCTTCATCGAGGACGGGGGAATGAAATACGATACGCGTTCATCGGTCAATTTTTTTTTAGCTACCTTGACCGTTCAAGTGCCTATTTGGCGATTCTTGCAAGTGTATGTTGAGGGAGCCTATACTTCTAATCGATACGATAGCCCTACGGGCCGAAGGCCAAGTGAAGATCTTTTCCACTACGGTGCGGGGGTGAGCCTGCGTTTTATTCCCGATTTCATAGAGCTCTATTTCCCCGTGGTATACGGGAACTCCGATGAGGGGTTACGCGATGGAGTAAACGCCGCGCGCGATTTCAGGTTCGTTCTTGATCTCCGGATCGATGAGATTTATCGTCGGGTTACCCAAGGACTTTATTGAGAAATTTTTCTGCGGCTATGTATAATGAGGCCCGATTTTTGCCGTTATCCATGTACCTATGTGAATAGGCGCATAGGTAACTGGGTTTGGTTAGAGGGACAATCGAAAGGTTGTCCCTTTTTTCTTTTATGCTTAAAGTCCATAGTATAAAGCAGAAAGCTTTCTCGTGAAGGCTTAAAAGCCAAATACCAATAATCTAAGCTCTGGACTTTGAGCTTTGTGCTTTCGACTTAAAACGTCTGACAGTCCTTGCAGAGCTCCAATTCAGCTTTATGGCCTGCATCCAATAGATCAAGATACTTTCTCCGTTCCGGTGAATTGTAGATATCCCACAAGCTATCGTTCAGGATATTCCCTACCACCCCCTTCGAGTCGAGGTCGTTGCAACAAATGGTAACATCGCCGTTTGGCAGCCAGATCATTTGTCGAAGGACCAAATCGCACCCACGGGCTTTTAGGACGGTCTTTTCGCTATCTTTTCGTCCCACCCCGGTGTGGTGATCGCCTGGAAGGTCAACTTCTCCTCCCCAATCGTGCAGTCGGCGCATTTCATGATGGTCGAATAATTGAGCCAATTCAACGAATTCAGGGTGCATCCAGCTATAATTGAGGGGTCCGGGCTCCGGGATGATCGTGATCCCGTAAATTCGGATATGGCGGTTCGATTTTCGAGTGTATTCCGCAAAGAACTTCACATTCTCGAAGAAGAGTTTCCATTTGGCATTGACCCGCAGGTCTTCAAAATCTTCCGGAGTTCCGCTATCCAGACTAAACTCCACCTCGTCGACCAGACCTTCATCCACGATCTGACGGGTTTAAGGTACATTGTGTTTATTTTACTATTATTAACTTAACTGTACTGTTTATCATAGAGTAGTTTTTCCTAGTTATTTATCTATTTTACTATTTTTACTCACTTTTACCCCACTTTGCTCGACGGTGGCTCGACAAAAATGACGTATCTTCACTCTCAAATTAGGGAAGAAAATGCGTTCGGTCAAACTTATCAGCAAAAAAAGAGCCAGTAGAAAAGATGGCACCGCTCCGGTGTATATTCAGTACTCCTATAACCGAGATAAACGCATTCTGCTCAATACTCAAAAATACATCGCCCCAAAGGACTGGAACAGCGATCTTGGAAAAGTACGTCGTCGCCACCCCGAGTCGGAGCGCATCAACGAATACTGCGAGCGGTTGAAACAACGCGTTGAGTCCATCGTCGATAAAGCGCTACTCGATCAAATCGACCCCACTCCGGAATACGTCAAAGAGCGCTTCGAAGGGAAGGTGATCTTACAAGCCCCGGAAAAGACCGAAGACTTTTGGCATTACTGGGATAAATTTATTGACTCGTCCCACGGACGGGTGCAGAACTACGCGATTGTTCAGTACGGAGGGCTTGCTCGGCATTTACGGGAATTCGAAAAGTGCTACTCCTACCCCATTACCTTTGATTCGGTGGACTACTCCTGTAACTGCATAAAACGCGCAAACTGATCCACCCAAATCGCGCAAACTGATCCACCTATTTTTTTTTGAAAAGCGAGTTCATTTTTTTCTTCAAAAGTCATC
>JAGWBA010000037.1:22588-23692 GCA_021296215.1 Flavobacteriales bacterium | reverse complement strand
TGATACCTACAAAATACAGCCCTTTGGGCAGCGCTCCTTTTTTATGCCTCAGAAAAATTTATTTTGGACGGGTGTGAGGACAAATAATAAAACATTCACACACAAAATAACTCTTACCCCAGAAAATAAAAATTGGGCTGGCAATGGAAGTAATCTAATTATAAATTAACACTTAAATAATTAATTATGGTAACAATCAATGAATTAACAGAAGAGCAATTTAAAGGTTTATTGGACGAATATTTTGCGCCAGCAGGAAAACGTTCAAAAATGACTGATGAAGAAGTTAAAGAATTAGCACAGAGGCTAAATGAAAAAATCAATGTCCCAATAATAAATGAGACAGGTGAAGAGAAAATACTGATTAAAATTGTAATTAAAGTTGATAGGTTTCTTTACGATAACTTACCTAATGAATTTTATGATTTGGTAAGAAGTATGGATAAAGGAATTGATGATGACGAGGCAAAACGGTTAATAAAGAGACTATCTAAACTTGCGAATAAACATATTGACATTCCATATATTCCTGAATCAATGGAATATGTTGCTATACGTTTAGTTATTGGCGTTATAATTAATGCAGCAAGAAAACAATGGGATATGCACAAAGCAAAAGAAAATGCTCTTACAATGAATATTCCGATTAATGAAAACGCTTCCGAGCAAGAACTTGAAGGAATGATTTCATAAATAACGAAATGCTAACACTATGTATAGTTAATAGCCACCGCCAAAGTTGCCGATTTAGATTTTTCATTTTGTTTGCACCCTTAACAAAAGTTAAGGCAGCATAAATGGTAAATCGGCAACTTTGGCTGCTTGGTTTGAAGGCTAATCCGACAATAAGGACTCGAAAAGATGTCAAGCACTTTCTTGATGAAGAACTTGAAAAAATAAAGCACATACGCCCAATCGAGTAGACGGCCCCGCCACTAAGACGTGACGGGGTGCGCCTCTCACACCACCGTACGTACGAGTCTCGTATACGGCGGTTCGTTAAATAATGGAGAAAATTGGGGTGCGCGTTGCTTACCCGGCCGGAATCGGTTCTTAAGGTGTGGGTAGAGGGTTTTGCCCCACGCTTACCTTCTGTTGACCGGT
>JAGWBA010000037.1:0-22242 GCA_021296215.1 Flavobacteriales bacterium | reverse complement strand
TCCTTGGTAAACGTTCTTCTCTTTGACATAATCTTCTAAATTTAAGTTTCCTAAACTGTTTTAGAAAATCTGTCCAGCCCTTTAAGGGGCTAATACATTTTCAAATTGCTGGCAACGGTTTGTATAAAAAACGTAGGGCTTTCGGAGCGATAATTTGTCAACCGAAACAGATGCTATTTGAGTGCAATGACCTCTCTGAAACCCCTGTCAGTCCTATGTATTTTTATACTTTGTTAGCGGTTTGTGCTTTTTTATTCTTTTCTTTTTCGTCCTTTACTCAACTGATTTCAAGCAGTCCGTACTTGTCCAGTAGTCGTCCTTCTTTTCAGTCGAGCGTGGGGCATTTTTAATAATTTCTTTTCTTGGGTTGGCTTTGTAAGCTCTTTTGCAATTTTTGGTTTGCGCTGTGGCTTGTGCGAATTGCAAATGTGCTGACAAACAGGGTGGCTGATTCCATTATGAACCCATTATGAGCCCTTTGAGCCCATTATGAGCCCATTACTTTTTCAATGTATATGCCGTTCCTGCTCCAGTTTGTCCAACCTTGTCAAATAACTCCCATTTCTCAACTAATTCGGTCAGGTCACGGGTCGCTGTTGCTTTAGAAACTTCATATAACTCTTGATATTCCGAATTTGATATTTTCTCTTTTCCCTTTACAAATAGTACCGCTTTCACCTGCCTTTCATTCAGCCCTAATTTTTCAAGCTGCTCCATATTTATGGTGTCTTTCAAAATAGTCAGTAAAAACCCTCCATCTCGTTCCGTCATTTCGGGTTCAGGTAGTTCCGCAGCTTTACAAGTGTCGATGATTTTAATTGTTCCCCTTCCCCAAGCGTCAATGTAACCACCTTTGAAGGCTACATCCGCAATTATTGGATTTCTCGGCCTTGATGAATGCGAACGCTTTAGTGCTTCTAAGGTCAGTCCTTCGGGTAAAAAACCTTCATTCCAAATGCTGATTTTGTTGTCACAGACCCGAATTTGAATAGGTGCGCCCATGTAATTCCGATGAACCAATGCATTCAAAATCATTTCACGCATGGCAGCAACCGGATATTCACCTTTTTCAATGCGGTGCATCCCCTCAAAACCAATTGGTTTGATGAGAAACTTATGGTCTAACTGGCTCAATATTGCTGGAAGCAATGAAACCAAATTGCCTTCTTCTGTTTCCTGAAACTTTATGTCAGTATCGTCATTTCCGAATCGCCCGATTTTAACGAATGTGTTTGGATAGAACTTTCCAGGGGCTTTCCCGAACAAGGTGATGGCCGCTCGTTTGAGTTGTCCATTTTCTGTCAAGCGTAATTTTTCCAAAAGTTCGGATACGGAAAGCCCGTCATTTTCAGGAAGACGACCTGCTTTCTCTGCTGCTTTCAGGTAAACCTCAATGCTATCTTCGTCTATATCGTCAATTGTGGCTCTTGGTTCAATTACATCATCCCAAGTTTTGCCTGACTTTTCAAGAAGAAATTCATTTAACGATGCTCCGGTCAATTCCTGTTTAGTGCTTCCAGAGCGGTAATAATATCTACCTCTCAACGATATGGGAACAGAATAGGGAGGGACAACAATTTCGATAAACCGATTTCCATTCTCCTCAAACAGATTAACCTCTACTGTAATTCCCATGAGATTGCGGATTTTGTTTGGAATTTCGTCCATCAACTTCTTGTAGTCAGAAAGGTGAACCACATTACCGTTGTCATCTTTGCCAATGAAAATATTGCCGCCTACTGCATTCGCAAATCCACATACCCATTTGAGGTAATCGTCATGCCAACTTTGTTTGTATTCTATGTTTTGTTGTTCGGGCATTAGCCAATAATGTATTTTGTATTTTTCTCTATGAACTTAAAGTCCATTGGTTGAATGTCTTTGCATTTGGCAAATTTTTCAAACGGATTGATATCTGAAAGAAAAACAACACGGTCAGTAGCTGTTGCATTTCCTTTCGTGTCTGCCCAAATTCTGGTTGTTTTGTCAGTATCTGAAATGGCATCATTAATACACCACACATTCTTGAATATATTGTTCTCTCTGATTAATCTGGCAAACTCCCTTGCAAGAGGAATTACACTTGTACGAGATTTAGCAACGTCTCCTATGACAAATACTGCAATTCCGTCTTTTTTTAAGAAGGATTTTAACTGAATTGCCACCTCTTTTGAGAATTTTATCCACTCATCAAGATTTAGGTCATCATCTAATTCGGCTGAAACCTCTGTTGGGTCTTCATTGAGAAACCAACTCCGAATCCAATTTTGCTTTGCATAATTCACAATTCCAAGGTAGGGTGGAGAAGTTAATATTAGATTGACTTTCTTTTTGAAGGGTAACAAGAGTTCATTCGTTGATAAGGATTTGGCATTTGCTTTAAACACGTGCCCTGATTGTTTTAGCCCAGTATGTTTCTTATAAAGCCGTTCTGTCTTTTCTCTCAACAAGCCGAATACATCACGATAGAATCTGTTAAGCTGATTTTTTTGAACGAATTTCCGAACATAGTCGGGGGACATACTGAAAGTGTTAGGCATATCAATGGATGCATAACCTGATGTTCCATTAGCACGTTCACCGCCATGCAATACCCCAAGTGATATTCCAATGAGATATCTGTCAAGTGGGTGCTCTGATTTCAAGAGCTTTCTTCTTAAATAACAAAGTTGTGCTAAAGTTCGCGGGTGGAATATTAAATGGACTTCAACAGGTTGTGCATTTGCCTCTTGCTGATATAATGAAGGGTCATATTTACGTTCGAGTTCATCTATTCGGGCAAATATTTCATCTTTTGTTAACTCGGCATTCTTTGCATGGCTCAAAGCAAGTGCAATGGGGTTTAAATCTGTTGCAAGCGAGTTACGGTTGAGAATTCTTGCTTCAAGTGCGGTTGTCCCTCTCCCAGAAAACGGGTCGAATACTAAATCTCCTTCTTTTGTAAAATATCTGATAAAGTAGTTAGCAAGAGAGGGCGGAAAGGCACCCAAATATGAACACATGGAATGCCATGAGTCAAAATTTCTTGCTTTTTGGTTTGCCCATGGCGTGATGAAATTTTCGATTGTAGTTGCTACTGGCATTATTCTTCTCCGGTTTCTGTTCTTATGTAATCGAAAAAATCTGAAACCATTCCGCATACAGTTTCGCACCCATTTTCAAGGTCTGCTTGCTTAATTGCTTCAATGTGTTCGGGTAAAAACACCTGATTTTCTTCCAATTGAAGACGGTCTTCAATTTTATTCTTATCAATCATAAAGGCACAAAATCCTATATGTTCACGATAACGGTTTTTGATTGATTCGACCGCTTGTGTACTATATTGCTGTGCACGTTCTAACAACTTTGTCAGGTTTGTGTTGGAATCATTGATATAAATAAAAACAGCATCTTGGTCATCTGCTACCTCAGCAACCGTTTGGGAAGTCCAACCATGGTCTTTATAGTATGCATCATTCTCGCTCACAGGAATAATTTCAATGTTTGGCGCATTCTTGCTTCCTGGTTTACTTGTGTCCGAATCTTCGGGTAGGGGTATAGTAACTACACTAACAGAATCGCTTAAAGTTTTTTGTCTCGGAGGTCTTAATTCAAGTAATATATCAGCTGTTGTTCCTTCCTCAACGGATTCTCTTGTTTTGAAGTAAGCAATTCCGTAGCCATCAACTACTCGTGCTGACCCGGTATAACTACCAAATGAATGGGGTTCGATTGCAGCAAAAAACCAATCTGGATTTGTAAATAAATTCGGATGGGCGTCTGTTTTAAATTTAATGCTAAAGGTTTTTCCGCTATACACCTCCTTTTCATTGGGTGATGTGATTTCAATAAATGTTGGTGGGTCATTGACAGGAATCGGAGGTTGCTTTTTTGTTTTGACTGTTTCTCCTGTGTCAGTTGCTTTCACACCTGTCCCGCCTCCAGATGCTTTCATGAATTGGTTTATGCGAGAAGCAAGTCGTTTACGCAACTTATCAAGGGCTTCCGTTTCATCTTTTTTCAAATAACGGTCTCGCCTTTCCTTGTCAAGCCTTTTCAATTCGTCATCTGCTGCAAGAGTGTCAACCACCAATCTTTCCAGTTGCTGTTTTATTGAAGTATCCCGTGTGTTTTCCCTTGTGCTGCTAAACAGTTGCCGTTTCGATTCATTGTCAAGATGGTCGCATTCAATTTGGAGAACCAAGTATTTTTCAAGAAACGGAAGTTTCAATTCTTGCTTGATAATTGAGTTCAGCAGGTGTCCTTGTTTCTGACCATTAAAAGTGATAACAATGGGCTGTGAGGCTTGGGTATAATTCTTTATTCTGTCCCCTGGTTTATCTCCCTCAATTGTCAAAACCCAGTAATACAAAGTCACTTTACCATCTCTAAAGGTTAGAGTAGCATCTCGTTTGTATTGCGTTAAGTCTTTGTCTGCTCCTCCGCCAAGAGTTAACCTTCTGTTGTTGCCTAAAACACTGCGGTTTTCTGTCCTTCCTTTTGTCAGGTCTTTCTGCCTTTCTCCAGAAATGGTAAACGGCAGTATTGTGTCAAACATATAGTGGTGTGCCAAGTACCAAAGAGAGGAAGTCGGACCGGTCATTTTTGCCGTGTACTTTCCCAAATCCATTCCGATATGACGTACAAGCGTTCCAGATTGGAACTGCTTTTCGGGAATTTCTACAGAGTAGGGTAAGTTATTTGAACCAACACAGTACTCATACCATCCGAGTTTTCGTTGCCCCAATCCACCATCGTTGAATCTTACAATAGTGAAAGATGTGGTGTTTCCTTTTTTGAGAACTTTATGAGGTCGTGATATTATGATGGTAAAGGTATTGAATGATAAAGCGGTTGAACCACCTTGCCCATAAGCACCCATCTGATGAAGTTTGTCAATTTTGTTGTCATCATTGAGGCTCAATATGGTTTTAGCGAAATCCTCTCCACTAATTCCAGCACCTGCATCTCGTATTTCAACAGTCGGAAATTGTTCTCTTTCGGAATCTTTTAAAGTAACGCTGATTTTTCTCGCCAGTTCTTTGATTTCCTTAGCGGAAGCATCAGTTACATTACGTAATCTACCTTCTTGAAGATTGAACCATTTTTCAGCAGCCAAACTTGGATTGTCAATGTTCTCTGGGCAACCTTGCTTATACCATTCTAAATTAAGAACTGCGTCAATTGAGTTTGTAATTCTCTCTATTAAGCCCGCAGCTGGGTCTGTACCCATATTGATTGTTGACTGGTTATTCCCCCTACCGCCTACGGGTTTCTATTGAATGTCATGGTCTTCAGTTAGCACTTCAAGGATATCGGTAACTTCTTTTGCTGTGTTCGCTTGTTATAGCTGCTCAAATATTTTCTTCATGGGAACTGCTTAAAATTCAAAGGTGTTTTTACTCGACTTGGTGTTGCTCGTGTAGGATGCCTCAAGCACTTTGACTTTATCTTTTATAGCTTTCATCATTTTAGCTATGTCGTCATTATCGTAATCATAATTGCTGCGGTTGGCGCACTTTGATAAGCTGTCCATACCATCCAGAATATTCTGAACACGTCTTCCTGCAACATTCTTGAATCGTTCTCTTTTTAATGCTTGGTTCTTTTTTGCCATAGTCATAAAAATTAGGAATATACAAAGGTATAAATTACGATATATAGCGCAAAATATATTACAATATATATTCAAAAAGCGTGTAAGGAAAATTTGGCTCTTTTGTAAAGCTTGGGTGGTGCGGTGGCTCGTGTGGCTTTACAAATGTGCCAAATGTGCGTTGGTAGAAATTGTTAAAAATGCCCGATACCGGGATTCGTTCCGATAAACAAAGTTTAATCTGGACTGGGAAATATAATAACATGTCGAACGCCGCGGAATAAAAAGTTGCGAATGGTACGGAATATGTTGTGCGAAGTAATTCAGCCATTCTTATGCCTTTTGCGCCCAAGCGAGGGCTAAAATACCGATTTGCGCCTGCGGCGCGATTGTTATGCAAGCGCTTTCTAAGGTGCTTCCGGTAGTAATTACGTCATCGACCATCCACAAGCTCGAGGGTACGGGCTTGTTCGGCCACCTCAAAGCAAATACGTTTTCTACGTTTTGGCGGCGCGACCAAGCGTCTTTTTTGGTCTGTGACTCGGTTTTTCGCACTCGCTTCAGTCCGTCCCAAACCGGGATCCCGGTAGTGTGGGAAATGCCCCGGGCGATGACCTCGGCCTGATTAAACCCTCGCTTCCGCTGTCGTTTGGGGTGCAGTGGCACGGGACACAAAGCCTCGGCTTTGAACTCGTGATTTACAATTCGACGGCCGAGCTCGGCACCAAATGGCCATCCGGCCGAGAGGCCGCCCCCATATTTAAGCGCGTGGAGGAGAGAACGGGTTGGGCCCTCATTGTCGAAGTACCACAAAGCCGCCGCCGCCGTTAAAGGAAAGCGACCGTCGAAGAGGCGATGCAGCTCGTTTCGGTGAATGTGCGGGTGATCGGTGTAGTGTAATAACCGCCTGCATCGAGCGCAAATATGCCGCTCGCCGTGGTACATTTCGGCCTTGCAGTGTAGACAGTGGTTGGGGAAAAACAGGAAACTGAGCGCCTCTGCGGGCTGGAGGATGAAACGTGGAATATGCATACTTGAAACATTATTAATTGCAGAGTTCCAAGGACGCAGTATCTTTGTCGCCATCAGTCAGTTAACGAATTTAACCAAAAAAAAGATTTATGTCTGACCAATCGAACCGCAACAACCGCATCATTATCATTGTGCTGTTGATTGCGTTGGTAGCTGCCGTCGCGGGGCTCTACATCCAAAAGCAAAACAACGACCAGGTCGTGACCGACTTAACCGAGGAGAAGAAATCCTTGATCACGGATCTCGACGAATTGGCCGGTCAATACGAGGCTTTGATCCTCGAGAACGACAGCGTCAACGAAGAGTTGGTAGCCGAGCGTGCGCGCATCATCGCATTGCGCGACTCAGTTTCTAGCTTGCAATCAGACGTTGCTCGTCTTCAGCGCTACCGCAACGAGGTTTACGCGCTCAAGAAAGAGAAAGCTGTTCTGTTGGATCGCGCCGACTCGCTCATCATCGTGAACGAACAGCTGTCGACCGAAAAGGCCGCCGTTGAGGAAGAACTCACCGAAGAGAAAGAGCGCACCAATACCCTGAGTGCTGAAAAAGCACAGCTCGAGGATAAGGTGTCTCGCGGACAGGTTCTGAATGCCGTTGAGATCATCGCTGGTGGTATCAAGGAAAAAGGAAATGGCGAAGAGAAAGAGGTGACCAAAGCTCGAAAGGTCGACCGCATCAAAACGTGCTTCGTTCTTGCCAAGAACAAGATCGCACAGGCTGGTGAAAAAGTAGTGTACATCCGCATCACCGATCCAGACGGAATGCTCATCGGGAAAAGCATGGAAGAGTATGCCGTGAACTACAATGGCGAAATGATCGTGTGCTCTGAGAAGCAAACCGTGATCTACGACAACGAAGCCATGGATGTGTGCATGTACATCGACCGTCCTGAAGGCGAAGACTGGGCAGAAGGAACCTACAACGTGGAGGTTTATGCCGAGAACGAGATGATCGGAACCAGCACGTTTACGCTGGATAGTGGACTGTTCTGATAGTCTAAAGCCTAGAGCTTAAAGCAAAAAGCCAAAAAACAATGCCCGGGGACAGTTTAAGTCCTTGGGCCTTTTTTGTTTTGGGAAATGAGAGATTACAAAAATAACAGCGTTAGGAGAGAAGGGCTCGAATTGTTTTCAGCCATTTATGTAGCTACAAAATCGTTTCCTCAGGATGAGCGGTTTGGACTCTCAAGCCAAATGATGCGGTCTGCTTTATCCATCCCCTCGATTATTGCGGAAGGATGCGGTCGCCATTCGAACAAGGAGTTCGGCCGCTTTCTTGAAATTGCTCTAGGGTCAATTCATGAATTAGATACTCGGGTTCACGCCCGCAAAACGTTGCGCCTTTTACGGTCATCCGAGTCCGAAATTGATTCGAGAATACTGAATCGAAAAAGATAATTCATTGGACTAATTAAGAAAGTCAAGCAAAATCTCGAATAAGCTTTTCGCTTTAGACTCTGGACTTTTGACCCCGAGCTTTCGCTCGGGCTCCTAGAAGAACGCCTTCAACTGCACGCTCCCGGTGTGTGTTGCCGCCACGTCTTCGCTGACGCGTCCGTCGTACAGTATATTGAGCTGCAAGTGTTTGGCGATATTGCTTTGCAAAGTGGCGTTCCACGTGGCGTTTTGACCGGGCTGCAACCCTTCGAGCATGGCGTAGGTCACGGGGGTATTGGACGCGCCGGAATAATCGTTCCGTATTATGTTGACCCTTGCTGTGATCAGCGATTTCGAAGCGACATTATAGTTAAACTCAAGGCCTGTATCGAAGGCGGTCAACTGTTCAGAGAGTTCGCTGTCGTTGACCGAAGATTTATATCCTGCGATAAAACTCAGTTTCCATTGACGACCCGGCTGGAAGGTGATCTTTTGCTCCGTTCTACGTTCCGTAAAATCATAGCTCCGCGCTTCGAACCCTTCTGAGGCGTTGCCCCGTTCACGGGTCCCGATCTGGCTATTCCAGATCCACTGTTCAAAGAACATCCAGCGCCATTGGAATTGATGTTCGATGATCCGCTGTGATTCGAACCCATAGCTCACCAAGTTGCGCCCTTGGTTTTGAGCGTAGGTATAATCCGCTCCAAAGCGAGCTTCGCTCCGTTGAAAGAATAGGCTGTTTCGCCAACCCTGATTCAGGGCAATGAGACTCGAATCGAACTCCACCGGTATGAATGGGGTGAGGCTTTCGGCCAGATTATCGCGTTGGGTTTTACGCTCGGTGTTGTAGGTGACTTGCACGGAGAACTTGCTGAGGGTTTTGCGGATATCGGTCTTATTGCGCCAGATCGCAGCCGGATTCAAGATCGCGACCTGGGTGAACTTGTTGAAGTTCGTGCGCACGTAGTCGTTCGTTTGTTGAAAGACGCGGATGTACTTGGCATCGGACGGAAACTGGGCGATCTCGAATTCATCGAGCTGTTGAATCCCGTCGTCGTTGTAGTCGACCCAGGCGTAGAGGCCTTGGCCGGCGGCGACCTCGACATAGGTGAATTCGCGCCGGGCCTCCTGACCGGAGCCGCTCTCGTAAAACGTGGTGAGGTTGATGGCGTTCTTGAGTAGGCGCTGTCGGTATTGGAATCGGCCCGTGAAGGTACGATCGAGCGGGTTGAGGCTATCGGTTAAATTTTCGAGTAAGCGATAGGTGAAACCCGCCTTGATATTGCCCGTTCGGGCAATGTGGGCTCGGCCGTTCACCGTAAAGGCGTTGGCCAGGGTCGATGGGCTCAAGTCTTGGGGACCGGGGGCGTAATCGGTCCGGGTGAGGTAGGTGAACTCGAGCCCATGGGCCAGTGAATCGTTGTTTCCAACAAAGACCTCCCACTGGTCGAATCGGTAGCTGCCCGACTGCAACGAGTCGGTCCCGAAGCTTTGCTTTTCGTTGAATTCACTTTCGCCCCGCACACCAAACTTCAGCCATTTCCAATACTGGCGAAAGTGCGACTTCTGTCGTAAGAACCGCTGTTGCGCTCCGCCTGCGTTACTTTCGAGCCAACTTGCCTGAACCGAAGCCAAGGTTCCTTTGTGGTCCACATTTCCCGAAACATTGTTCCTCACGGCCGAGTATTCCGGCCCGTCTCCTAAATATTGAAGGGTATATGAAAATCCACCCACGCCTATCTTGCGGTATCCGGCCCTCGCCGTGGCGTAATGTTGATCGCCGGTCACCAGCGTATCACTCAAGTTCCAATCGCGCTGAAACTCCACACTCCTGAATCGCTGTATGGGCTGGAATTGGTCTTGCACATATTCGTAATCGCCTCCTGCCTCCCATCCCGATTTCCACTTTTTGTCGGCGAATACATTCACGGTCGCTCCCACATCGTTGTCACCATCGAGCTCACTAAAGGTATTGGGATCGAAACGCGAAACGGTCGCTTGAGCTCCTACCCGACCTCCGTTCTGATTGAATGATAATCCGCCCGAAGCCAATTGCAACTGCCGGGGAGTTATGATCTTCCTCAGTGGAGCATACGCTCCTTGAGGCACGCCATTCACGGGTGCGATCCATTGTAATACTCTTCCGTTCACGGCCGCATCGGTCAAAATATAGTCGCCATTCCCCTCCCCCACATTAGTGAACGAGGCGCGGTATAGGGCCACGGCCGGATCCGTCGAATACACGAGAACGCTATCGAATCCGAGCGAATCAACCAGCGCATAGCGTATTTCTCCTTCCGCAAATCCTACACTATCGATGCTCGGAATCACCGCTGCATCGAGGTCATCACCTATGGTCGATAGATAGCGCTTGTGGTCGTCGCTAAGGTCTTGCTGCAGATTTTGGTTGCGGGCATCTTGCTCCGAATAAACCCCCATGGCCCACTGCCACTTTCCGGTGGTCTTGGCGACTTCGCCTTCAAGTAGTGAGCGCGCATAGCTTTGATCGGTGTATTGAAATTCGACGACGATCCGCTTCACGTTCGTGATCTGTTGCAGCACCGTAAAGGTGATCTCCCCCGCATTGTAATCTATAACATAATCGTGGTTTTGACCGCGCGTCATCAACTGACCGTCGATGTACACCCTCTCGGAACCCGAAACGATGATGATGAACTGCTCGTTATTGGCCCCGGTGAGCTTGTAGGGCCCCTGGTTTCCTTCGATTCCGAAGAAGTAATTCCGCGCGAACTGCCCGCGCGACAAAGCCGCCGATGCCCTGACCTCTATTCCGGTTTCGGCATCGCCCCGTTGAAAGGTAGCTCCACTGAGCTTTTTGTACCAGGGCATAAAGCGGAATCGCTCCGCGGTGACCTCATAATCCCCGGCAATGATGGTTCCCAACTGATCGTTCTCGAGCTCGATATACGCCCGGTCGAATTCGCGAAGCTGTTGGGTATAGCCATCCGCCTGAATGGGCACGTTGTCATCGGTAATTGAAGCACGGATGTACGTGTTTTCGTTGAGTCGGCCCGATAGCTGCAAGTCCAAACTCGAATTCAATACCAGGTCTTGCCGATTTCCCACAGTAACCCCGCGACTAATGGATCCGTTTTTATCGAGCCCTTCGAAAGGTTCAAAATCGATGCGCTCTTCGGCCACTTCATAATATCCGGGCGGGCGATTATCGAGCATCCGCATATTGAGTAGGCTCGTGTCTTTGTGTGCTTGATCGGCTCCGAAGTTGAACGGCAAAACGGTATACTCGATGGTGAGTGAATCGCCGAGTCCCGGGGCGACCCAGAGACGGCGGGTTTTGAAATCGAAAGAGTAGTCACGGGGCGACAAAGGGCCACTTCGCGCCGCGAGGCGCATAGAATTAGGAACCACCGAAAGCGAGTCGAGCGTCAGCGTGTCCGTCGGCCAGGCCATGGTATAGCGACGATGATCGGGGTCGGTCACCTGCGATTTCGCAGGCGACAGCATCAGCATCAGCGACAGCAACAACAAATGTCGCAGGACACCTCTAAAATGTGATCGCAGGGACTTCATGAGCGGTTTATTAACGATGAATTGTGGGTTTTGTTAAGTGGTGAGGTGAAAATCGGCCCATTGCATCGCGTATCTTAGCCGCAAAATAGGGTACTATGAAGAAGTTTGTGCTGTTTTTACTGGTTTTCGGCCTCGCGGCCGGATGCGTTCCGATCAAAAAATTCGAAGAATTACAAGCGAACTACGACCAAAGTCAAGAAGAATTGGCCCGCTTGAAGACGGAGAATTCGGAGCTTTCGATGACCCTCAAGGAAATAGAGGCCGAGCGCGATAAGTTGGCGAAAGCGGTTAAGGCATTGGAAGCCGATACGACCTCAAAAGGCAAGCAACTGCGAGCCTTGAAGAGGAGCTACCAGGAACTCAACGACAGCTACGAGCTGCTGATCGAGAACAACAATTCGCTCATCGCGCGAAATGCCGAAGAAAACCGCCGACTGCTCGAAGAGATGCAGCTGCTCGAGGCCAAGCTTCAGGGCAAGGAAGATTCGCTCCGCATGCGGGCCGAGGAGATGGACAGTATTTCAACGGCCTTGATGGCACGCGAAGCCAAAGTGAACGAACTTCAGCGCATGCTCACCGAAAAAGATTCGGCTGCCGAAGCCCTGCGCAAGAGCGTGGCGGATGCACTGCTCGGATTCAAAGGTAAAGGGGTGAACGTTGAAGAAAAAGACGGCCGTATTTACGTGACCTTGGACAACAGCTTGCTGTTCGAGTCGGGCAAATGGGATGTAGGTTCAGAGGGGACTCAGGCCCTGGATCAACTCTCAGCCGTGTTGGCAGATAACCCCGACATCAACATCTTGATCGAGGGCCATACCGACGACGATAAGTACTACGGCGGACAGGTCATCAAAGACAATTGGGACCTCAGCGTGATGCGCGCGACCAGCGTCGTGAAGATCCTGACCAAGAACAAGGGAGTAGACCCTACTCGCGTAACTGCGGCCGGTCGCTCAGAGTACTTGCCGGTGGCCTCGAACGAAGAAGATGCCGGAAAGGCCAAGAATCGCCGCATCGAGATCATTTTGATTCCCGATTATCAGGCGTTGTTGGATTTGATCAACGAGTAACTCTGTAGCGAGAAATTTCTTTTACATTGTTTTCATGAAGACAATGAAAGCGGCTGTAACGCTCAAGGCGGGTGGCCCTGAGGTCATTCAGGTCGAAGAGCGAATTCCGGCCAGCAAGGAGGGGTGGGTATTGGTTCGCGTTCGTGCTGCGGGCATGAATAGATCCGAAATGTATACCCGACAGGGCCATAGCCCGAACGTCGATTTTCCCAGGATTCAGGGAATTGAGTGTGTCGGAGAAGTCGTTGAAGACCCCTCAGGAACCTATGAGTCTGGTCGGCAAGTTGCCGCCTTAATGGGTGAAATGGGCCGTGAATATGATGGCGGATATGTAGAATACGCTCTTCTACCACTATTTATTCTGAAGCCCTTTTCGAGTCCTTTGCCGTGGGCCACTCTGGGTGCTGTTCCCGAAATGTATCAGACCGTCGGCGGTTCGCTCATATCGGCCTTGGACATTCAAGAAGGTTTCACCTTCTTGATTCGAGGAGGAACTTCGTCTATTGGACTGCTTTCCATTCAACTAGCCAAAATGAAAGGCCTTTCGGTCATCGCTACTACGCGGAATCCCGATAGAGCCGACTTCCTATATGATCACGGGGCTTCTGAAGTCGTTGTCGACGATGGTCAAATATCGGATCGCGTTCGTAATCTTCGGCCCAAAGGCGTTGAGAAGGTCCTTGAGTTAGTGGGAACAGCAACATTGCGCGATTCGCTGCAGTGTTGCGCAAAGCGCGGGGTCGTGTGTATGACCGGAATTCTGGGGAATTCCTGGGGACTCGAAAATTTTCAGCCCCTGGGCGATATTCCTCCTACGGTTCGCCTAACGGCTTACAGTGGTGGTCCAGAAGACCTCTCCTCTGAACAATTACAGGAGTTTCTCGACGGGGTGGCAGCAGGCATGATCAAGTTGCCACTTGGCCCAACTCTGCGAATCTATCAGGTAGCAGAGGCACATCAAATGATGGAGGATAGCTCAGCTAAAGGCAAAATGGTCATTTTGATGGACTAAGGCCTCAAGGTTTTCCACCAACCGACCAGTTGTTTGCGCTCACCTTTGGTAAGCCGCGCTTCGGGATGCATGTTGGCGTAGGGCTTGAGCGGCATTTCACCTTCCATGGTCTCTTCGACCATTTCTTCGAGGGCGTGTGAGCGCTTGGCTTTTCCGCGGTTACCCCATTCGTTGAAATTGAGATGGCCTTTCCCGTGGTTTACGTGATCCTGGATGATCCAGCTAACGGGGGCGATCTCTGAATACCAAGGGTACTTGGTCTCGTGTGAATGACAATCGTAGCAAGCGTCTTTGAAAAGCTGTTCGATCTCGGGGTCACCGGGATACATCGCTGCGAAATCTTTGGACGGATCCACTTCGGGAACCGACCTATTGGGTCGAATGGCCTGTATTCCGAGAAGGACAAGGGCTACGAGTATGAGGATTCTTTTCTTGGTCATATCAAAAATGTACATCGGCCCATTCGGCTCCTTTTTTGTCGAACATCAATCGAGCAAAGGGGCACAAGGGCATGATCTTTAATTCGTTTTCTCGGGCGTGTTCTACTATGGCTTCGACGAGTTGAGCAGCCTTACCCGTTCCTTGCAGGCTGTCGTCGACTTCGGTGTGATCGATGATCAGTTTCCCGGTTCCGGCCATGGTATAGGTCGATTCGTCCAGGCGCTTGCCCGAGTCGTCCCAATAAAAGGCTCCTTTTCGACCGTCGAATTCGTGTTTTAATTCCATGTTCTCGAAGATAAAGAAAGTCCTAATATGCCGGGCATTGAGGACTTTTCAAACCTAGTAGTGGATGCCCATGTGGATGGCTTGAGAAGAATCCCCCGGTCATGGGCTAACCGGGGGTTGGCATTAACTAAACTATTGGTCAACTTTTCAATTGAGCAAAGTAAATGTATTACTTCTTTTTTGAATAGCAATACTATTGCTTATTCATTTTACTTCTCCGCTGATATACAGTATTGCCTCACCGTATGGAACGTTGGTGTTCACGATGATCGACTTGCGGAATTTACCCATGGATTTCGGGTTATAGGTAGCGGTAATGCTTGCCGTTTCGCCGGGCTGAATGGCCTCTTGCGGGTAATCGGTTGCCGTGCAACCACAGCCGGGCTTCACCTTGGTAATGATCATGGCCTCGCCCGATTCGTTCGTGAAAACGAAGGTGCACGATACCGGTTGGTTTTGTTCGATGGAGCCGAAGTCATGTGTTAATTTTTCGAACTTCATCGGGCTATCGTCATCGGATTTTAGCTCGGCGCCGGATACACCGAGCGCTTTACTCATCGCGCCGTGAGGCGCAAAACCACCCGATGTGGCGAAGGATATGGCCATTAAACCGAAGGTCAACGTCAGGAGTAAGAGTGAAAATTTTCTCATCTTTTTATGTTTTTGATTCGAACCAAAGGTAGATGGGCCCATTGTAGATCGCTGCTAATGAGGTCCTAATAATTGTTAATGGCCTGTTAAACACTGAACAAATGGCGCGCGAACACCTTATTTTAGCGCAGTGAAAAATCGGCAGATACAAATGGTGGTGCTCCTTGGGGCGCTTTCGATCATTGGAATCATCTCGGCTCAGGTATTCTGGGTGCAGAAAGCCTATGCTTTTGAGGAGCGCGAATTCAACCAAAAGGTACGCGAGGCCTTGACCGTAGTTTCGCACCAATTGGCCGAGTTCAATGGCCACGATCCCAACCGCGAAAATCCCGTTCGACAGCTCGGTAAGGATTACTTCGTGGTAAACGTTCAGGACTTCATCAATGAAGAGGTGTTGGAGTATTACCTGAGCAAGGAGCTCGATTACCAACACATCGAGATCGGATATGAATACGCGATCTACGACTGCCAGTCGGACCAAATGATCGCATGCAAACCAGAAGGTGCACTTCCTTCACAACCGCAATTACCGGCCGCCGAAATGCCCAAGAGCAAGGAATATCTATACTACTTTGGAGTGCGGTTCCCGACTAAGAATCAATACCTCCGCGCGAGTTTGGGCCCTTGGACCTTCACTACCCTGCTCGTTTTCGTTGCCACGATCTTCTTTAGTTACTCGATTTTCATCATCCTTCGTCAACGCCGATTGAGCGAGATCCAGCGCGATTTCATCAACAACATGACGCACGAGTTCAAAACGCCCATCAGCACCATTGCGATATCGAGCCGGGTGTTGAGCGAGGAAGAGATCAAAGACGAACCCGAACGCTTAAAAAGCTACGCGAACATCATCTCCGATGAAGCCCAGCGCTTGAATACTCAGGTGGAGAAGGTATTGAAGGTAGCCAAGAGCGAAAAGGAAGAGCTGAGCCTCAAGAAGGAGTGGCTCGATGTACACGAAGTCCTGGAAACAGCGGTGAACAAACTCAATCTCAAGAGCTTTGGTACGGACGCCAAGATCACCTCGGACCTCCGGGCCGAGCGTCGGTTCATCGAAGCCGACCGTACGCACTTCATCAACGTGGTTTGGAACTTGCTCGACAATGCCGTGAAATACAGTAAAGAACAAGTAGACATTTGCGTGCGCACGGTGGATTCCGACAAACTACTGCAGGTGAGCATTCAGGACACGGGAATCGGAATGGCACCCAATCAGCTCAATAAGATCTTCCACAAGTTTTATAGGATTCCGACCGGAAACGTACACAACGTGAAAGGGTTCGGATTGGGTCTGCACTACGTTAAGAACATCGCTGCGGCGCACAAATGGAAGCTTCAATGCGATAGCACGGAAGGGGAAGGAAGCATCTTCACCTTGTCGATCCCTCACGCTAGAATGAATTTATGAGTTACTCCGGAGCGCACATCTTGTATGTCGAAGACGATATCAACCTCAGCTTTGTCACCAAGGACAACCTCGAAAAGCACGGATTCAAAGTCACCCATTGTCCCGATGGCGCGGCTGGAGTAGAGTGCTTTGAAAAAGGGACTTTCGACTTGTGTTTGCTCGATGTCATGATGCCGAAATTGGACGGCTTCGCCCTGGCGGAGGTCATTCGAAAGCAAAATCAGGATGTTCCCATCATATTCCTAACGGCCAAGAGCATGAAAGAGGATCGCTTGGCCGGACTGCGTACAGGGGCCGACGACTACCTCACCAAGCCCTTTAGTATCGAAGAGTTGATATTGAAGATCGAGATATTCTTACGTCGGAGCAAGTACTCGGAGCTCAGCGAAGAAGACCCCAAGGAATTCGACCTCGGCGCCTTTCATTTCGACTATCAAACATACACGCTGAGCAGCAAGAACGAAAAGCAAAAGCTCACTCAAAAGGAGGCCCAGCTCTTGCACTTCTTCTGCACCCACCCGAACAAGGTATTGAAGCGCGACGAGATCCTGATCAATATCTGGGGCGACGACGACTACTTCCTCGGACGCTCACTCGACGTTTTCATATCGCGCTTGCGCAAGTATCTGAAGCCCGAATCGTCGATCTCCATCGACAACGTTCACGGGGTCGGATTCGTGTTCAAGGTCTAACGGACGGTAAAACGGATAAAGCTCCCGCTTTCACCGCCTTCGTACACGGTGTGCATCGCCTTCACGTAGTCCGTTTCATCTGCCTCAAAAATATTCTCCACGAAGTTCTGCGGGTTCCGATCGAACAGCGGAAACCACGTGCTCTGCAGCTGAATTTGCAGCTTGTGCCCCTTCTTGAAGGTGTGGTTTACCGCTTGCAGCGGGATACGTACCTCGGTCGCTTTATTCGGCTCAAACGGTTCGGGAGTGGTGAACCCGTTCCTGAATCGACCCCTTAAGATCTCGGACCTCACCAGCATGTGGTGATTAGCGAGCTGCACCCCATCAGGCGTTTGCTCGTGATTCGCCGTGTCTCCCGGAAAAACATCGATGAGCTTTACGACCCAATCGGCATCGGTCCGATCCGTGGACACGAATAAATTCGCAATGATCTCACCGCAAAGGGTTAGGTCTTTCTCGAGCACCGCGGTTTCGTATACGAGTACATCGGGTCTACGGGCAGCAAAACGCCGGTCTTCGCACATATAGGGCCGGGGGTCATGCGCCATTCAAGGTCTTCGGATGATCGATATGAGACCGGCTTATTCGGGTTGCTGACAAAGGTGCTTTCGGTAGCGCGTGGTTCGGTCACCTCGGCAAGCCTACCACCCGAGGCCAAAAAGAGCGTATCGGGCCGCAGGCCCCCGGGAGGCCACTGGTTAAAGGTATCCCAACGACAAACTCCGGTGTTGTACACATAGGCCTCGGCGGGCGTGTAGTCTCCTTGTTCGTGCAAGTGGTTGCGGAAGAAGGGCGCTTCGATGTGCCGTTTGAATCCGTCGCTCAAATCGGACCCGAAGTACCTATCGCCCACCACCTGCTGGTCTTTGTAGTGCGCCCAGTTTCCGTGACTCCAAGGCCCCATGACCAGGGTGTTTTGGCCCTTAGGGCCGCGTTTGCCCCCCAAGGTTCGGTAAATGTTGAGCGGCCCGTAGAGGTCCTCGGCATCGAAGAGTCCACCTGCGGTCAGTACCGCCACGTTATTATCGTCGAGGTGCGGTAAAATGCTGCGCTGTTGCCAAAAAGCATCGTAGTTCGGGTGCGCCTTGATCTGCTCCCAAAAGAAATCGCCCTTGGGCTTGAATGCCTCTCGCGACGCATGGGTCGGATGGTCCAAAAAGAACTGATAGGGATCGAGGTTATCGGGGTCCGGAAACTTATCGATATACCAGCTTTACTCTGTAGGTTCGCTCTGGAAGCCAAAAACCGGGTTCACAGCCCAATATCCCAAAGTATAGGCTCCGCGGTGATGAAAATCGTCAAAGTAAAAGTCACTTACGGGTGCCTGTGGACTCACGGCCTTAACGGCCGGATGCGCATGAATGGAAGCAGCTGCCGCGTAAAACCCGGGGTAGGAAATCCCATATAAGCCCACGCGGCCATTGTGGTTCGTTAGCTCCTTTAGCAGCCATTCAACGGTGTCGTACGTATCAGTTCCTTCGTCAATTCCCCCTCCGGTGGTGTCGGTTAAAAAGGGACGCATATTATCCCATTCGCCTTCGGATTTCCAGCGGCCTCTTACGTCTTGGCGAACCAAAATATACCCGCCGTCTAGCAAGTGCTTGTTGCGCGTCATTGCCACGGTTCCCTCGGGGCCATAGGGTTTACAACTGTAGGGTGTTCGCTGCATCAAGATGGGGTAAGGGCGCGATTGATCCCGTGGAACATAAGCAACGGTGTAGAGTTTAACTCCGTCGCGCATGGGAATCATGAATTCGAGCTTTTCGTACTCGTCTTGTAACCGTTTCTCTATGACTTCTCGGTCCGAAACTTCTTTTGAAGCTTCAGAGTTGTTCATCTCGCCGCTAGGCGAAGAACAAGAAAAAATTAGGGCCAAGAGGCCTATTCCTAGGCATAATCTATATAGCATCTCATGGGGTTTGTCTCCGAAGATACTAATTGTACGGCCTTGGAGTATTTTTGCCTTCGGCAAGTCTGTTTTGGTCTACCAAAGTTCATTCGGGCGTCGCCCGAGGATAATTGATTGCCTGCGGCAAGACCGATATTGCTGAGCAAAGGGTATTCGCTGCGCGAGGATGTGCTTATTGCCTCAGGCAGTTGGTTTCGGTATCCGAAGTGTATTTGCCTGCGGCAAGTGTATTCCGGCTACGCCGGAGTTGAAAATCCCGGGTGTGCAAACCCTTGGACCGAACACGTATACCGGGGCGATTCGTTGCGTTTCATTCATTCTTGCATATCACAACTCATATGCGGGTTAAAATGAATCATAGAATCAATTACATTGAGTTGACTATGGAAATACAATTGTCAACTCCATGGGGCGTTGGATTGCTTTACGGAAACATATGAAAATACGGCATAGGCGAATCGCACTTGTTTTTTTGGCTCTCGCTTTAGTTGAAGCCGTAATAGTAGGATATCTCTTATTGAATTCAACAGAGATTGAAGTGCTTACTCTAATTCAATGGGGCTTATTGATTCTGTCGAGTTTGATGTTCTATTTTGTGTATAGTAAGAAAAAGAAATGACCGCTCCTGTTCAATTAAGGAGTGCTTTGGGAGAGATTATTTAGTAGCGAAAGAATTATAGTTAGAGCAAGCCTTCTTACCATAAGACCGTACACCACGGCGATTCACGCAAGCGTAATTTAGGTTTGGTACCAGCCGCCTACTGATACCCATGGCCCGTATGACTAAGTGTTATTGGTTCGGCAACAAAGCCTTATTCTATGCTTAAGGCTAACCAGCTACTTCTGCACTTTGCTAGACAATACGGCTGAAACGTGAGCCTTAAGTGTACAATCCGCTGAGGTATAAAAACAGGAAATTACAGATTCAACTTGCTTCTATAAACCCTTAATGAGACGTTTATTTTAGGCTCTTTTTGGGTCCTCTGTTCTCATTCGCTCTAGCTAACATGGAGCTTATTGTGTCGAGTTTTTTGATGTAACGCTCCAAATAGCTCTTCATTTGGGCTACACGAGTTCTAAGCTCATGAGCAGATTGTGAATTTTGATCTAGGCAATGCAAGTGATCTCGTGCACCAACAGGGCCTTCAAAAAAATATGACAGTGTTACTTGTAAAATGCCGCACAGTTTCGGTAGTAAAGAAGCTGGCAGCTCGGACTTACCTGCCTCTATTCGGGCCATTGTACTCTGACTAATCCCGAGCTCCTCGGCCAAATACTCTTGACTGAAACCTCTCTGTGATCTAAGAATTTTGACTTTTTGGCCGATCATAGCTCTGTGGTATGATCAGCACTTACAAGAAAAAAACCTCAGAATCCTTGTCCCACCCTAATGTAACTCATCGTTCGTTTTTATTCGTCGGTAGAAAATCCGATTTT
Source organism: Flavobacteriales bacterium (assembly GCA_021296215.1). NCBI lineage: Bacteria > Pseudomonadati > Bacteroidota > Flavobacteriia > Flavobacteriales > Flavobacteriales bacterium. The sequence goes on along the minus strand of JAGWBA010000037.1, from coordinate 1,802 downwards.
ACCACTGAGGTTTAGCAATGCACGCGTATTGGGTGGGACCGTGCCTTACTAAGATATAACTCTCAGTCCAACTTATGTAAGATTAAGTTAAAATATTGTTCTTTTTGCTGTCGACCAAAGAAACATCCTCTTTAAAATCACACTTCATATTTCACTGCTCCCCAGAAAAAAGACCTGATCCGCAATCAGCTTGTCCAGCTCACGTATGACACGTTTGCTATTGATGCCGGTGTCTAGCGTTAAGTTCAAGCACTCGCGGTAGAAGTCGTCCATAACATTGAAGCTACGGAACTTTACGCCGTTACTCAGTACATCGTGCATGAAGTAGAGGACTAGTCACAAATATAGAGTACTTGATTTCGAAGATACCGATTGGTAATCTTCTCTTTCTTCACGAACACTGTAATTGATTTTGGCAGGTGTGCCTTATCATTTCTGGACAATACAATTTGATTGAATTTTGAAGGCTCATACCTCAAAATGACAACTGGTTTCTCTTTATCATAACAGCCGTAACATAGATTGATGTTCGGGACGATCACCCGGTTCAGAGAATAAAGAGAGTTTATGGGAATAACATTCTCGACCTGACTACACTTTTTAAGTACGGACAGAGGGACGCAATCTTCTCGATTATTCCCAAACGTAAGAATGAATAGAATAATTAAAGGCGTCATTGTCATTTTCTAAAACTAAAAAGTGGATCGTACCATCCTGTGAATAGACACCTTCGGTGTAGTATGGATTACACGTCTTGTCTAGTTTGAGATTGATGGTTTTTTTGATTTCTAAGGTTTCAGTATTAATTAGGGTTGCCTTTGCTTTTTCTGAATCCTTGCCCGGTATTGAAGTAAAAACAGCCATGGTGTTGTTTCCGATGTAGTCTATTCCCAATAAATGTTCACATGAGCCTACACCATTGTTTTCGTCGTTCCGAAGCATTTCGATTAATCTCTTCGCTTGAAAGCAGTGCTCTAATAGAAATGTATCTGGAAACAGTATTTTTATTTCATCAAAACAATCGTTCTGTAGAGACAACCCTATGCTATCAACCTGAAAAGTACCCAACTCAATATCATAAAGATTAACCCCTGTAGGATCTGCTATAAAGACATGCCCATTCGAAACTTCAAAGTAACGCTTGTTCATGTAGCCAAGGTAACCCTTTGATTCGTCCTTTAATCTGTAGCTAAACACTATTGAATCTTTTTCGATATCAAAAACGTCAATGCCAACCCGGTTTAATCCATTTCCATACTGTTCAAAAGGATAGGAGTTTCCAAAGACTATGTATGGATAGCTCGCAAGAACTCTCTCGTGCCCAACCTTTTTATCTTTGACTTCAAATTTTCTAACCAATTCAACTGTTGAGGGATCATAAACATCCACCGTTGAGCTATTACGAACAACAATGAAGCCAATTCTTTCTTCATAGAAGACATCGTATGGCTCAAAATCTAAAGTGTCGATTCGACTTATTGATACCGAATCGACACCTTTTGTTAGAAAAAGTAATGTTTCTTTATCGTAGTTCACAACGAATTTGCCGGTATGGTTTTCACTTTGAATGGAATATACCATAGGCCATTCGGTAGGATCGATAGTCGTTAGAGAGGTCTTCGATACTAATGAAATTTTCGATTGTCCGTTCGAAAGAAACGCGAAGGAACTCGCAAGCAAGAAAGATATTATGGTCTTATTCATAAAGTTTACCTATAGCCATGGGTGAAGGCTTACCCTAGTTAGTAACACTTAAAACTAGTGATTTCCATTGATATTGATGGTCTGGCAGCAGCGAAGAA
>JAGWBA010000036.1 GCA_021296215.1 Flavobacteriales bacterium | reverse complement strand
ACTCTTGTAAGCCGGCTTTCGATATTTCTTGCTTTTTCATATCACTAAGTTAAGTGACACACTTTTCTGAACAGACTCCGCTGCGATGCATTATTCACTTCCACTTATAACACTTATAACACTGATACCACTTCTAGCGTGCCGCGCCACTGATACCACTGTTTCGATTTACAATCGAACCGTCACTTGTCCCAAGAAGTTAATCGTCGCCTGCGGATAATAGAAGTTCTCCGTGATCATATCCCCGAAAACGTAGCTGTAGGTGTATCCGAAGGAGCTGTACAGCGTGTTGAATAGGTTATTCACCTTCAGTTGTACGTCGATTCCCTCGATGCCCTCGGGAACAAAGGTGTAGCCGGCTACCAGATCAGTCACAAAGAATGCGTCAATCGTGCGGTCCTCATTCGAGGTGTTATCGAGGTATTGCTTGCCTACATATTTACCCTGAAGTCGGACCATGGCCCTATTTACAGGTTGGTATTCCACATACACCGCGCCGACCGAATTCGGACTCAAAGCGATGTCGGTGTTTTCGTACTCGTTCACGATCACGTCGAACCCGTTCGTATAGTCGTAGATGGTCTCTTCAAACGACTCGATTTTGTTCTGACTCAAAGCCCAGTTTCCGCCCAGGATCCAGTTGCGGGCAACGCTGTACGTGGCGTTCAGCTCGATTCCGGCCCGGTAACTCTCCGGCACGTTGGTGCGCACCGAAGCGCCCACGTCGTTCAGCTCACCTGTTACCACCAATTGATTGGTGTAGTCCATGTAATATCCATTGGCCTCAAAGGCCAGCTTAGCTCCAGTGTACCGGTACCCAAATTCAAAGTTGTTCAGCTCCTCCGCCACCGGTGTGCGTCCGGCTGGCGCATCGATAAAGTCGCTCCGCACGGGTTCGCGTCCGGCCCGGGCAAAACTTCCGTACACCTGCTGGCGATTCCCCATGAAATAAGTCACCCCCACCTTCGGATTAAAAAAGTTGAAACCGGCGTCTACATCGTAGTTAACCAGGTCGTTATCGGTTCCCTCCGTGCGATAGTCAATGCCGCGTACCTGCAGATCTCCGTAAAAGCGGAACGATTTCCAGTCATAGCTCCCCTTAAGGTATATGTTGATGTCGGTCTTCACCGCATCGCCCTCGTAGTATCGTAAATCCTTCGGCGTGTCAAAGGCGTACTGCATCCAAATCAACTCACCGTAGTGGAGCCCATCGTATCGGTTCCAGGCACCACCTACGGTTACATTCAAATCGCGCCCCTTGTGTTCTGCAGAAAACGTGACCCCGTAAAAATCGTTGTCGAGCCAGCGGCGGCGAACCAAGTCGGTTTGGGTAAGTGAATCGCTGCCTACGGCAGGATTTGCAAGTCCGTACGCCGCAAAATCATCCTGACCTCGAAACTCCTCAAAATACCCCGATCCTCGAGTGTAGTGAAGCGCAGCTGTAGCCTTCAGATTTTCGTTGATCCGTTGAGCCCAGTGAAGCTGGTAGTGATCCTGCCCGTAATAGTCGACCTGATCGTCGTATTCGTAGTAGTTATAGGTGCGGCCACTGTTGAACAAGTTGTGCGTTTGGGCTGAGTCGAGCCCGTTGTTCACGGCGTGGTTGTACATGCCCGACGAGTCGTCTTCGAGGCGTGATTGTGGCGTGCCCCACCAGCTCTGATAGGTGCGTTCTTGACCCGAAAAGGTGATGAATTTTAAAGTGGTATTCTCGTTGTACATACCTGCGCTCAAATAGTAGCTGCGCAAATCACTACTCGCCCGATCGATGTAACCATCTGAGGTGATTTGCGATATGCGTCCTTCGACGATGAAGCGATCGCCCAGTAGACCTGTCCCAAACTCCAAATTTCTCTTGAATGTATTGAACGAGCCACCAGCAAGGGTCACGTTTCCGTAGGCTTCGGTGTTAAACATGTCGGTATTCATGTTGACCGTTGCACCAAAGGCCGCCGCTCCATTGGTTGAAGTCCCAACCCCGCGCTGAATCTGTATGCTCGAAGTACTCGAGCTCAGGTCGGGCATGTTGACCCAAAAAACGCCCTGCGATTCGGAGTCGTTGATCGGAATACCATTCACCGTTACATTGATCCGGGTTTGATCGGATCCACGAATGCGCATATTGGTGTACCCTACGCCGGCTCCGGCATCGGAACTGGTGACCACCCCGGTGCTCTGGTCGAGCAGAATGGGTAGGTCTTGCCCCAAATTCACCTCTTCGAGTTCTTTGCGTGTTATGGTCTCGTAAGCAACGGGAGCATCCTCTTCGGCCCGTAGGGCCTGAACCACGACTTCCGCGATCTCCTCGGCTTCGCGTTCCAGGGCTACCGTGACCGATTTAGATGGTGCATCGAGCTTTACCGTAACCGATTGAGTCCGATAACCTACAAAGGAAACGTCGAATATCACTACCCCTTCTGAGGTCATTTGTAGCTCAAAATAACCTTCCTTGTCGGCGCTTACCCCCGGAGGCATTGAGGGGCCTCCAAAGCCGATGTGCGCAAAGGGCAAGCCTTCGCGGGTTTGTGCGTCGATAACGCGTCCTTGAATGGTGGTGACTTCCTGACTTACGGTGCCATACGCGCAGAAAAGCAGGAACACCGCAGTCGATAAGAATTTCTTCATGATTAAAGATTTAATCACGAGAAAGGGGTGACTCGCTGGTGTTGCTTTATAAATTAACCTTCGCTTGGCGGCATAACCCGCCCAGGTTCAATGGGTATGATCTCAGCCCGCAATCGGCACCCCTTTTGAGATATGCGCAAAGGTAACCGAATTTTCGGACTGCGGTTCGCGCTTTTCGCTCCGATTTATTTGAACAAGTGCCTCACGGCACGATGTGCGGCGTGGTTCCTCGCTTCGCCCGTTCCGGAAACGATACTGAAGGGCAAACCTAAGCCGGCGCACTTGTCGATGTAGATGTTCATGAGCTCCTTTCGGGCTTCGGGGTGTTCGCGCAAGGGGTCGGGTTCCCAGGGGAGGTCAACATCGCAAAGTAAGTACTGATCGTACCGATGTTCGCGCACGTATTTGGCGATCACAGGGTCTACATCGCCGTAGTTGAACTCGCTCCATACTTCGATCACGAGCGGATCCGTGTCGGCGACCAATCCTTGTGGAAAGTGGTGTAGGGTTTCTTCTTCAAGGGCGAGTTGTTCGAGCATGATCTCGAGCAGATCGGCTTTTTCGTAGGGTCGACCGAGCTCAGCCAAGTAGCTTCGAGCCACTTCGGGCACCCAACCCAGCCCCAGCTCCTCGGACAACCACTGGCTAAGGTGGCTTTTGCCCGTGGATTCAGGTCCCGTAACCGAAATACGCACGGCATTCATAAGTGCTTGTTTTCAACGTCGCCCGTTGCTCCGCCCAAGATCCTCAGGTTGAACGAGCAGGGAACGGCCGATAAACTCGACTTCATGGCTTCTGTGAGTACCGACATTAACTCGTCGTACTCGCCTTTAATGGACGTGGAAGTTTCTGAAACCGTTACCTCGAGGTTCGAGTTTTCTTGGATCTTATATATAAAGGTATCGATATGGGGAATAAAATCGTTCGCCAGTGGATACAGGCTTACGTCGACAATAGCTTGCATGGGTCAGGCAAATTGCTGGGCCGTTTCGGCCATTGAAAGAATAAGCTCGGGGTTGTGCTCAAAGGCGTTGCCTACCACCGCTACATCGGCTCCGGCCGTAAAGGCCGCTGCTACATCACTCGCAGTGCGCATGCCCCCGCCTACGATCACCGGAATGTCGACCGCACCCTGGATGCATTCAATCATCGGCTCCGGTACGGGGTGCAAGGCTCCGGAGCCGGCATCGAGATAGATGCAGCGCAAACCCAGCATTTCACCGGCAATTGCCGTGCTCATGGCGATCTCTTCTTTATCGCGCGGAATGGGGAAGGTGTTGCTCATGTAACTCGCGGTGGTCGGTTGACCTCCATCCACGAGCATGTACCCGGTTGGAATCAATTCCAATTTGCTCCTGCGGAGCGATGGGGCAGCTTCTACGTGCTTTCCTATTAAAAGGTCTGCATTGCGACCGCTGATCAGGCTCAGCAGAAACAGCGCGTCGGCTTTGGAGCTGATTTGATTGATGCTACCGGGAAAAATGGTCAAATGTGCTTCGCAATGTTCGCGCAAGATCGTCAAGGTAACATCCATTTCCCCACTCGTAAGTAAACTACCGCCCACAAAAATGTGTTCTACTGATGCTTTGTGTACGAGTGAACCGATTTCCGCCAATGACTCGGGAGTCGATTTATCGGGGTCTACCAACACGGCAAGTTGTTTGCGTTTGGTTTGCCGACGCTTATCGAAGTGCTTGAGTACTTTGGATTCCATGGCAGTTTTACGTGAATTTCAAAGATAGAATTAATGTTCAACCCATTGCAAAGACTCCTAAGGTTTTGACTTTCGTTTTTGTCAACCTATTGAGTACCTTTGCACAGATTTAAAAAATAAGGCATGAGCGCATCTACTCAAGAGCAATTGAATTACAAGGTAAAAGATATCTCCTTGGCCGAATGGGGGCGAATGGAAATTGAGTTGGCCGAGGCAGAAATGCCGGGTCTTATGTCGCTCCGCGAGGAGTACGGCCAAAGCAAGCCGTTAAAAGGAGCTCGCATTGCGGGTTGCTTGCACATGACGGTTCAAACGGCTGTATTGATCGAGACCCTCGTTGAGTTGGGCGCCGATGTTACTTGGTCGAGCTGTAACATCTTCAGCACGCAGGATCACGCCGCTGCGACCATCGCCAAAGCAGGAGTTCCTGTTTTTGCGTGGAAAGGTCAAGCCGAAGAGGAGTTCGATTGGTGTATCGAACAAACGCTCACCGCCTTCGAAGGCGGCCAACCGTTGAACATGATCCTCGACGATGGAGGTGACCTTACTAATATGGTATTGGATCGCTATCCGGAATTGGTTGAAGGGATCAACGGATTGTCTGAAGAAACGACCACAGGGGTTCACCGTTTATATGAGCGCATGGCCAAAGGCACCTTGCCTATGCCGGCGATCAATGTGAACGACTCGGTGACCAAGTCGAAATTCGACAACAAGTTCGGATGTAAAGAATCGGCTGTAGACGCTATTCGCCGTGCCACGGATGTTATGCTGGCCGGAAAAGTAGCCGTAGTTGGTGGTTATGGAGACGTTGGAAAAGGTACCGCAGCTTCATTGCGCGGAGCCGGAGCTCGCGTTATCGTTACCGAGATCGATCCGATCTGTGCTTTGCAGGCCGCCATGGACGGTTTCGAAGTGAAGAAAATGGTGAATGCCATTCCACGCGCCGATATCGTGGTTACGGCAACGGGTAACAAAGACATCATCTCCGAGGAGCACTTTCGTTTGATGAACGATAAAACGATCGTATGTAACATCGGGCACTTCGATAACGAGATCGATGTAGCGTGGTTGAAGGGCAATGCCGAGCGCGCTCAGATCAAGCCTCAGGTCGATAAGTACAACCTCGACGGAAAAGACATCATTCTTTTGGCCGAGGGCCGTTTGGTGAACTTGGGTTGTGCTACTGGTCACCCTAGCTTCGTAATGAGTAACAGCTTTACCAATCAAGTATTGGCTCAAATCGAGTTGTGGCAATACAAAGACCGCTACGAGAATAAGGTGTACACCTTGCCGAAGCACTTGGATGAGAAAGTAGCAGCCTTGCACCTCAAGAAGATCGGCGTGGAGTTGGATACCCTACGTCCTGATCAGGCCGAGTACATCGGTGTCGAAGTAGCCGGACCGTTCAAGCCGGAGTATTACCGATACTAAGATATGGCCCTACGGGCCGATCTAGAACTGTGATTTTTAAAAGGCGCTTCCGGAAAGGGGACGCCTTTTCTTTTTGGAGGTGCCTCAATTGATGATATCGAGGCGGTTTCCATCGTAGTAGGTATTGTACTCGCGGAGTGGGAGAGAGGCAGAAACGGGTCCACCATCGATGATGCTCCATACGGCCGAGTCGCACGGACAAGTGGCCAGCACGTTGTTCGTGGAGTCCACATCGATTCGTCCACACGTTTGATCGTAGTGAATAGGGCAAGCGCGGTCGTAGGCGTGAAATTCGTTTTCTGAATACCTGTATATAATAAGGCCTCTATAACCGCCCGCAACGTACACCCATCCACCGGGTATTTGAAGGTCGAAGTACTCTGGCTGTGAGGGATATATGGTAATGTTCACGGCCACGTTGGGGACTCCTCCTTCGACCGATTTCCCGCATCCGGCCGCGAGGCCGAAAACAGAAATTAGGACTAATAGAGTGAACAATTGAATGGTTTTTGGTATTTTCATCGCACTTACTCCTAACGGCGTTTTGCGCAAGATAGTGCAAAGCGTGCATTCCTTACGAAACATCCGGATCGAGGCCTATTCGAGGCGACTCGAAATTGTGATTTATGGCAAACATTATATTTGCCTGTCCGATTTTATTGTTTTTATATTTACGAAATCTAAACATTAGGTTAACTTAAACGATTGGTTATGCTACGAAAACTACTCACTGTCTTATTTATTGGGACACTCTTCGCGGCATTCGGGCAGCAACGCCCGGGTGAGCTTAGGGGACAGGTAACCGACAAGCAAACCGGAGATCCGGTGCCGCTGGCTAACGTGGTGGTGAAGCTGAATGGAGAACCGGTTGACGGTACCACAACTGACTATGACGGTCGGTACGTGATTAAGCCGCTCGATCCGGGACGCTATGAGGTTGAGATCTCTTTTATCGGTTACCGGACTCAGCCGTTCAGCGGTGTAATTATTTCTCCAAACAAGACTACCACGCTTAATGGTGGTTTGACGGAGGAAAACGAAGTCCTAATCGGAGTCGAAGTGATCGCATATACGATCCCGCTTATCGACCCCGATAAACAGGGTAAGACATCCACCGGAGATGATATCCAGAAATTGCCTCAGCGTGACGTTAATTCTATTGCATCGACTTACGCCGGGATATACCAGCAAGATGACGGTTCGGGTATCAACGTACGCGGTTCGCGTAGTGACGCTACGGACGTATACATCGACGGTATCAAGGTTCGCGGTGCTACTACCATTCCTCAAACGGCCATTGACCAGTTGACCATTATTACGGGTGGACTTCCTGCACAGTACGGAGATGCTACAGGGGGTATCATCAGTATGACCACTCGCGGCCCTTCGAACAAGTACCTTGGCGGATTGGAGGTGAACACGTCATCAATATTCGACGAATACGACCAATCGTTGTTAGGTTTCAACCTATCAGGACCTCTGGCACGTCGAAGTGATGGTTCGCCATTGTTCGGATTCTTTATTGCTGGTGAGTACCAGTACCAACGAGATCCGAGTCCATCCGCGATCGGAACATGGAAAGTTAACGACGACTTGCTCTATTCATTGGAGCAGCAACCCTATCGCCCAGCCGGTTTCGGTGGTGGTGTGCTTCGTAACTCGGAGTTCCTTCGAATGAGTGATTTGGAGAACATCGACTGGAAACAAAACAACCAACGTCAAGACCTTCGTTTCTCGGCGAAGTTCGACCTCAAGACCAGTAAGACCACGAACCTCAAGTTCGGTGGAACTTTTAACTGGGCTAAGGGACAGACTTGGCAGTACAACTACTCGTTGTTAAACCCGGTGAACAATCCGGAATTCCGCAACCGCGACTGGAGGGTATTTGCCCGTTTCCTACAGCGTTTTGTGGATTCAGCAGACGAGTCTGCTGCGAACAACGTGAAAAACGCATTCTACTCTTTGCAGGTAGATTACAGTGAGGCATATCGTCTAACTCAAGACGACAGTCACTATGAGAACCTGTGGGATTACGGATACATCGGTAAGTTCGATCGCCTTCAGGCGCCGACCTTTACTTATGGACTGGATACGGTTTCTGGTTTGACCGGATGGTTGCAAACCAACATCGTAGACACTTTGGTAACCTTTGAGCCGGGAGACAAGAACCCGAATGCTACTAACTACACCGAGCAATACTGGGACTTCGTGAACGGAGACGTGAACAGTATCTTCGATGCTCAAGGTCAGGGAGCACTCTTGAACGGACAGCGTCCGCCCAGCAACTACTCACTTTGGTTCAATACCGGACGTCAGTGGAATGGTTACAACTTTACGGACAACAATCAGTTCCGCGTGGTTGGTTCAGGTTCTGCGGATATCAAGAACCACAGCATTATCGTCGGATTCGAGTACGAGCAACGTGTTGACCGTTTCTGGAGTGTAGCGCCAGTAAACTTATGGGTATTGGCACGTCAGTTGACCAGCTCTCACTTGCTCGAGCTCGACTTCAACAATCCGATCGTTGGAACAGACGCAAACGGTAACTTCAACGATACCATTACTTACAACAGATTGTACAACGGAGCTGCTCAGAGTTACTTCGACCAACAATTGCGTCAGTCTTTGGGCTACGCCATTGACGATGTGAACTTCATCAATACGGATGCTTTGAATCCGAATCAGATGGATATCGAGTACTTCAGCCCAGATGAGCTTTTGAACAACGGTAACGCCCTCGTTGCTTACGCGGGTTACGATGCTCACGGTAATAAATTGGATGGTCCGGTCATCTTCGAGGATTTCTTCTCTGAAACAGATGACAACGGAAACTTGAAGCGTCAGATCGATGCCTTCCGTCCGATCTATATTGCTGGATACATTCAAGATAAGTTCCAGTTCAAAGACCTCGTATTCAACATCGGGGTGCGTGTTGACCGCTTTGATGCCAACCAAAAAGTATTGGTTGACCAATACTCACTCTTCCCAACTATTTCCGCTCAGGAAATGCTTCAGGAAGGAGTGCTTGGTGTTGATGCTCTTCCACAGAACATCGGTGACGACTATGTTGTATATGTGAACGATTTGACCGAGCCTGCTCGAGTAGTGGGATACCGCGACGGAAGCCAGTGGTACGATGCCTATGGTAACCAGATCGCCGACCCGATCTCCATCGCTCAGTCTACGACTACAGGTCGAATTACTCCTTACTTGGAAGATCCGGACAACACGAATTTGGCAACGGACCTTACCGCAGAGTCGTTTGAAGACTACACGCCTCAAGTGAATGTGATGCCACGTATCTCGTTCAACTTCCCGATCTCGGATCAGGCGTTGTTCTTCGCTCACTACGATATCTTGACTCAGCGTCCGAACAGATTTATTCGTTTCGACCCTACGGATTACCTGTACTTGGAAGCGACTCAAGGAAACGTATTGAACAACCCGGATTTGCGCCCGGAGCGTACGATCGACTACGAGGTAGGTTTCAAGCAAACTTTGAGCAAGCGTTCAGCTTTGACCTTGAGTGCCTTCTATCGCGAGTTGCGCGACATGATCCAGGCTACTCAGATCAACTACGCATATCCGGTTAACTACACCACTTTCGGAAACCTCGACTTTGGTACAGTTAAAGGATTTAGCGTGAGCTACGATTTGCGTCGTACGGGTAACGTAAGTATGAACTTCAATTATACCTTGCAGTTCGCGGATGGTTCCGGTTCAAACGCTACTACAGGATTGAACTTGGCACAACAAGGTCAGCCAAATTTGCGTGTGATTCAACCGCTCGATTTCGATCAGCGCCATACCTTGGTTGCCGTAGTTGACTACCGCTTCAGCTCTGGAAAGGATTACAACGGACCAACTTGGTTCGGAGCTGATGTATTCGAAAACGCCGGTGCTAACTTCACGTTCCGCGCGGGTTCAGGTACTCCATACACGCGTCAGCAAAACGTACTTCAATCGGCCTCGTTCGGTATCAACCAACGTCCGATCCTGAAAGGTTCTATCAACGGTTCACGTCTCCCATGGCAGTTCCGTATCGATATGCGCTTGAACAAGCAGGTTAACTTGAAGTGGGGTGGTAAAGAAGAAGGTGGTAAGCAAAAAACGGCTACCATGAACGTCTACCTCGACGTGCAGAACTTGTTGAACAGTTTGAACGTGATCAACGTATATCGTTACACGGGTAACCCGGACGACGATGGATTCTTGTCAAGTGCTGAGGCACAGGTGCTCATTGTTCAGCAAACTGACTCACAGTCGTTCCAAGACCTCTACGGAGTTAAAGTGAACAGTCCTTCCAACTACAGCCTGCCACGCCGCATGCGTTTGGGAGTACTGTTGAGCTTCTAAGCGATTAACCCAAACACTTGAAGAAAAATTTTAATTGGAAAACCAGATAAATCATGAAAAGCAGATTGAAATTATTGGCTTTCGCTGTTGCCCTTGGATCGTTTAGCGGACTCTGGGCGAAAGAAAACGCCAATACCCCCGGAAGCTCGAATTCCGCTGCTTCTCCGGCACCCAAGAATATTGGTGCGAGTTGTGCCCCAGCCAGTGCTCAGACCGACTTGGCCGTGAACAACGTACGTACTCGTATTCTCGCCGGAGGAGACATGTGGTGGGATTTGATGAATGGAATCTATGAGATTCCGCGAGAGAGTAGCAAGCACTCCATGTTCGCCGGTGCCTTATGGATCGGTGGTCAGGATGTGGGTGACCAGCTCAAAGTCGCCGCGATGACGTATCGTCAGGAGGGTAGTGACTTTTGGCCTGGGCCACTCGACGCGGCTACTGCCTCGGTCGATGACACCATTTGTGCTGAATTCGACGAGCACTATCAAATCACACGTCAGCAAGTTGAGGACTATGTGTCTTGGTTGAATGGAACCAACGACGACCCCAACTACACGGTACCATCGGTCATACTGGAGTGGCCCGGTAATTACCCTGATACATACTCACAATTTGGAGCTGAGCCTTTAGCACCGTTCTTCGATGCTGATGGTGATGGTTTCTATGATCCTGCAGTAGGAGACTACCCGGCATATGATTTATCTGGAGAAGCCGATTGTCAAGGTGCAGATCTGCTATTTGGAGACCAAACACTCTGGTGGGTATTCAACGACAAGGGTAACATTCATTCCGAAACGAATGCCGAGCCTATCGGTCTCGAAATTCAAGCTCAGGCTTTTGCCTTTGCTACGAATGACGAGATCAACAACATGACGTTCTACAGCTACAAAATCGTGAACCGGGCATCTTTTGTACTGAAGAATACTTATTTCGGACAGTGGGTCGATCCAGATCTCGGAAAATACGACGACGACTACGTCGGATGTGACGTCGGTCGTGGACTTGGATTCTGTTATAATGGTGATGAGGACGATGAAGGTGCTACCGGATACGGACTCAACCCACCTTCGATTGGGGTTGACTTCTTCCGAGGTCCTTTAGCCGATCCAGGTGATGGTATCGACAATGACCGTGATGGAACGGTTGACGAAATTGGTGAGCAGATCATCATGAGTAAATTCGTGTACTACGAAAACGTGCGAGATTTGCCAACCGGTAACCCAATTCAAGCCTTTCACTTCTACAATTACCTACGCGGTATCTGGAAGGACAATACAGGTATGGTTCACAACGGAGCAAACGGTCACGGGCCAACTACTGGACCCGGTCCTCCAACGGACTTTATGTTCCCAGGGGATACAAATCCTGACTTCCCAGGTGATGACTGGACTGAACATTCAGCCGGTAACGATGAAGGTGACCGTCGATTCTTGCAATCGGCCGGATCATTTACCTTGCAGCCCGGTGCTGTGAACTACATCACTACTGGTGTGGTTTGGGCACGTGCTACTACAGGTGGTCGTTTGGCTTCTGTAGAATTGATGCGATTGGCCGATGATAAAGCACAGGCGTTGTTCGATAACTGCTTTAAAGTATTGGACGGACCTGATGCTCCTACCATGAACATTCAAGAGCTCGATCGTAAGTTGATCTTGATGTTGAGTAACAGCGAAAATTCGAACAACTTCAACGAAGAGTACGAAGAGCTCGATCCGCTCATTATTGGATTCGATGATACGACTTACGTTTTTGAAGGGTATCAGATTTTCCAGTTGAAAGATGCTACTGTATCTGTTACGGATATTTACAACCCTGATTTGGCTCGTCGAGTTGCACAGTGTGATATCGCTAACGGTGTTACCACATTGATCAATTACGAAACTGATCCGTCTCTTGGTGTACCTGTTCCACAAGAAATGACCTTGGGAGCCAATGATGATGGTACACAAAAGAGCTTCTTGATCACGGAAGACGCATTTGCTACTGGTGATCCTACTTTGGTGAACCACAAGCCATACTACTATACGGTTATCGCTTACGCTTACAATGAGTTTAAGTTGTATAACCCGACCGATCCGAATGGACTCGACGGACAAACCAAGCCGTACAAAGCGGGACGTAGAAATATTACTACCTACGTGGGTATTCCGCACATCACCTCACCAGAGGCCTCTGGTACTATTCAACAGGCAGAGTACGGTGATGGTCCTGAGTTGACCCGTATCGAAGGAACGGGTAACTGTGGTAACATTCTCGAATTCAAGGCTGAAACCGCTGAAGATATCGTAATGAACTACACCATGGATAACCCTGTATACGAGAACGGTCAAGGGCCGGTACAAATCAAAGTGGTTGATCCACTCAGTGTACCTACAGGTGATTACAGAATTGTATTCAGTGGAGCTAATGCTTCAGCCACGTGGTACATTGTTCGTTTGCCGGATGGAAGTCCTGAAAATACGATCTGGTCCAACGGTACCATTGAGATCGAGAAGGAGCAGTTGCTCGTAAACAGCGCCGGAGAATTCTGGGGTATGAGTATTGCGGCCGTTGACGCTGAGAATCCGGGTGATAACCCTACCGAAGGAAATGGTTTCCTCGGAGCGGACATGGTTTTTGAAGATAACACCAAAGCTTGGCTGACAGGTGTAGGAGATTTCGATGGAGACCCACGATTTAACTGGATTCGTTCAGGGACAAACAATACCGGAAATTACCCGGATAAGCCGGGTGATGATGAGGGTGTCTTTGAAGATGTGCTTGGAGGAACATGGGCTCCATACCGTTTGGTAAGTAATGATGTCGTAACGACAAATACTCCGGACGGAAGCGGGCCTGGTTGGGAAGGACCGTTCCAAGCACTTTCAAGACTTGAATCCCTGAATAGTGTGGATGTAGTGTTAACCTCGGATAAATCGCTTTGGACTCGCGTTCCGGTGCTAGAGGCCCAAGATCAGACTGACCTTGCACAGGGTGGTGCCGAAAAACTTAATTTTCGTGCGGCCCCTTCAGTAGATAAGGACGGAAATCCAGATGCTTCAGGTAGTACAGGTTGGGGATGGTTCCCAGGATATGCGTTAGACCTGGAGAAGGGTGTTCGATTGAATATTATGTTTGCCGAGGACAGCTGGCAATCTGGTCAGAACGGAAACGACATGTTGTTCAACCCGACTTCTACAGAGATCAACACCCTTGGTCAAGTAGCTTTTGGCGGTAAGCACTTCTTGTACATAATGAATTCAGAGTATCAAGGGGAACTAGCACCGTATATGGGCGATGATGAAACGATGAACCCATACTACGATGCACTGAATGATCCTACAAATGTAAATAAGCGTCAGGTGTTTGCTGCTTGTACTTGGGTAAGTATACCATTGCTTGAGCCGGGACAAGACTTGTTGGCAACGGATGTTACTGTGAAGCTGCGTGTCAGCAAAGAGTATGATGCCTACGAGATTGATGGAAGCAACTCCGGAAATCCGGTTTATCAGTTCAACACTGATGATGTTGCCACGATCACGAACGATAACAATACAGCGGAGAATGCTCTGAGCATTGTACGTGTGGTGCCTAACCCGTACTACGCATACTCAGCCTATGAGACCAATCAGCTCGATAATCGCGTGAAGATCACGAACCTTCCACCTCGTTGTGTAGTGTCGGTTTACACGACCAATGGTGCACTTGTGCGTCGATTCAACAAGGACAATCCGAGCACGTTTATCGAGTGGGATCTGAAGAATACCAATGCGGTTCCGATCGCCAGTGGTATGTACGTGATCCACGTGAAAGCTGAAGGTATTGGAGAAACCTTCGTGAAATGGTTTGGATCTATGCGTCCAGTTGACCTCGATACATTCTAATGAACCCAAAACGTCGAATCTTGAAACCAATGATTATGAAAAGATATCTACAGATAGCGTTACCAGCCTTTGTTGCGGCACTTCTGTTGCTGCCGTTTCAAGGACAAGCAGGTAATGAACAACGTGCGGGTTCTGCCGGTGCCGCAGAGTTGTTGATCAATCCTTGGGCCCGTTCAGCGGGCTGGGGAGGCGTCAATACTGCCGGAGCACGAGGAGTTGAAGCCGTATTTCTCAATGTTGCAGGAACGGCTTTCACTGAGAAAACTGAACTAGTATTCTCTCACACCGACTGGTTCGGAGATGCTGATATTAATGTCGATGCCTTTGGTTTCACCCAGCGTGTGGGTGAAACCGGAGCATTGAGTGTTACGCTAATGGCCATGGGTTTTGGTGATATTGAGATCACCACTACTGGATCGCCCGAGGGTGGTTTAGGAACCTACAGCGCCACTTACTTGAACTTGGGAGTTTCTTATGCTAAGAAGTTTACCGAGAACATTTATGGTGGTGTTACCGTGAAATTGATCAGTCATAGCATACCCGATTTGAACGGCGCAGGTGTTTGTTTCGATGCTGGTATCCAGTACGTGAAAGGTGAGCAAGACAACATCAAGTTCGGTATCGGTCTCAAGAACGTCGGTCCGGCCATGAGCTTCCAAGGTGATGGATTGTCACTCAGCTTGGGAACTTTGTTCGGAACGTATGACCAAACGGTACAGCAGCGTTCGAGCAACTTCGAGTTGCCTTCGTTGTTGAACATCGGTGGATCGTACGACTTCTTGTTCCCGGATAACCGATTGACCGTTGCTGCCAACTTTACGTCTAACTCTTTTACTCGTGACCAAATTGGTGCGGGATGTGAGTACAGCTACAAAGAATGGGTTATGCTTCGTGCCGGTTATGTGTATGAAAGCGAAATCTTTGATGCCGCGACGGCTCAAACGATCTTCTCTGGATTTAACGGAGGATTGAGTTTCGAAGTGCCTTTGGATGACGGAGGAACGACCTTCGGTATCGATTACGCCTACCGACACACTCGAGACTTGGGTGGATTCACCACTTTTGGCGCCAAGATCTCTCTGTAAGTAACAAACCAGTAATAGATAGAGTAAAGGCGCCTCACACCGAGGTGCCTTTCTTTTTTGTATATTGCTCGGCTCCAAGGAGACCGGTTCATCGGTCTTCTTTTGGTTTAGGGGCACACACCCAACATGTTTTAAACGCGAAGTAGCTATGTCAACGCTATCCTATTATACGCCTGAAGGGCTCAAGAAGCTCAAGAAAGAACTGGAAGAACTCGAGTACGTAGAGCGTCCAAAGATCTCACAGCAGATCGCTGAAGCTCGCGACAAAGGGGATTTATCCGAGAACGCGGAGTACGACGCTGCCAAAGAGGCTCAAGGTCTCTTGGAGCTGAAAATATCCAAGTTGAAGGAGTTGATCTCCAATGCACGTATAGTCGATGAAAGTCAAATGGACACTTCCAAGGCACTCATTCTGTCTACCGTAACGGTTAAGAACAAGAATAACGGGGCTCAGATGAAGTACACCTTGGTTTCCGAAACCGAGGCCGACCTCAAATCGGGCCGCATATCTGTAAATAGCCCGATTGGAAAGGGAATCCTTGGGAAGTCCGTTGGAGATACCGCAAAGATTCAGGTTCCGGCCGGGGAGATCGAATTCGAGATACTCGAAATCACCCGAAGCTAATGGCCTCCATTTTCACTCGTATTGTTAATGGCGATATCCCCAGCTACAAAGTGGCAGAGGATGATCGTCACCTGGCCTTCTTGGATATTCAGCCTTTGGCACGTGGACACGTATTAGTGATCCCAAAGGTCGAAACGGATTATATTTTTGACATCGAGCCGCAGGCTCACGAGAAATTTTGGGCGTTTGCTCAGAAAGTGGCCAAGGCCATCGATAAGGCCATTCCCTGTGAGCGCGTTGGAGTCGCTGTAATCGGTTTAGAAGTGCCTCACGCTCATATTCACCTCGTGCCCATAAATCACGTCGGAGACATCAATTTTTCGGCCCCAAAGAAAGAGTTTGCTGCTGAAGTCATGGAGCAAACCGCCATGGAGATCGCTGCGGCCTTTTGATCAATCCAGTCGATCCGGGTTCTTTTTCAGAAAATCACCCCAGTCTTTGTGTCCGCCCGTTGAAACGGATCCGGAACTGGAAAAATGATGGCACACCGCCGCTGCAAGTCCGTCCGTAGCGTCAAGTGGGCCTTTCATGTCTTTGATCTGCAATAAATTCTCGAGCATTCCTGCGACCTGCTCCTTGCTCGAGGCACCTTGACCCGTAATGGCTTGCTTGATTCGCCGTGGGGAATACTCGAACACGGGAATCTGAAACCGGAATGAAGTTGCCATGATCACCCCTTGCGCACGACCTAATTTCAGCATCGACTGAACGTTCTTTCCGAAATACGGAGATTCCACGGCCATTTCATCGGGCCGCACCTTTTCGATCAGGTCCATCATGTTCTTGTATACGGAATGTAGCCTGTAGAAGTGATCACCGGTTTTGTAGTGCATCCGATACACTCCCATATCCTTGTACGTCACCTGTTTGCCGTGACATTCGATCACCCCGTACCCCATCACTTGCGTTCCGGGGTCAATACCCAATATGATTTTATCGCTCACTCCTCCGATTTAACGTATGTTTAGGCCATGCGTAAATACGCCCTGGTGCTTTTAAAGGTAGTCATTGTAGCGGGATGTCTTTGGTACATCTACGACCGCATGCTCCATTTTCGGATGGCCTACGGCCCCATTCGCCTGCTTCAAATCGATTGGGCATTGAACCCGGTGGTACTTGTGGTTTGCATGGTCATCATCGCATTGCTCAATTGGGCTTTCGAAGCCCAAAAATGGCGCGTCCTTTTTTCCTCCGAGTTTCAACAGTCGCTCGGATCGGCCATGAAAACGGTTCTGTTGGCCTTGGCGGGCGGAATCCTAACCCCGGGGAAGGTGGGGGAGTACGGGGCACGAGCGATGCTGGTTCCGCAAGCGGTCCGATGGCTCGCTGTCGGCCGGCAATGGCTCAATACATACGGCCAAACACTCATCACCTCATTGGTCGCCGGTATTCCGGCTGCCATATACCTCACGATGGTTCCCGAAGCTCCGGCTTGGGCCTTCTGGACGTTTCTTGGAATCTGGCTCGCGCTTCAGTATCCCGCGTACCTGCTTTACCGCGACGGAGGCGAATGGCTCGCTAGGCTGATTCCGGCCGCGTGGTCCAATTGGATGCATCGAATTCCATCCGGGAGCCAATTAAGCTCATCGGTTCTACATGCAAACCTCCGTTGGGCTCTACTGAGGTATGTGACTTATTCGGTCGGAAACATACTCATTTGGTTCGCCTTGGGTATCCATCCTAATATTCTACTCATTGCATGCGTCGTCCAGGCGAACTTCATCTTATCGATCATTATTCCGGTAGCCTCGATCCTAAGTATTGTAGTGCGGAGCGGAACGGCCATCGCCTTGGCCGAACCCCTGGGCATGTCTCCTGACAAAGTACTTCTCGCCTCGTTCTTGAACTGGGCGTTCCAAACCCTCTTACCACTCATGGCGGGCTTGCTTCTTCTGATCAAGCATCCGATCAAACGTTAATCCCAATGAGCATTCTCCTCTGGATCATCGCCCTCGTACTCATTGTGGCTTACGGCCGCCAAATATTCACGTACCGCAACGGAATCGACCGACTCATCGACCGCCGGCCAACGCAAAAGGAGTCGCTGCCCAACCTAACCGTGGTCGTTCCCTTTCGCAATGAACTCGGTTCGTGGGAACGGTTTTGTTATGCTGCCTCGCGGCAGGATTTCCATGCGTCCGTCACGTATCTGTTTATCGATGACCACAGTAGCGATGAGGGTTCGCGAGAACTACAAGAGAAAGCGAAGTACTATGAGCTGGATTTCCGAGTTCTTCATCTGCCCGCAGGGCGAGAAGGAAAAAAACACGCTGTCCACCTCGGCTTTGAACAGGCCGATACACCTTGGGTCATCTGTACCGATGCCGATACGGCTCCCGAACCTACATGGCTGAGCGAAATGGCTCGGTTTCTTAGTCCGGATAAGGTGCTCGTGGGCGGACCAGTGCGTTTTGCGCCGGCGCGCCGGCCACGACACCGATATATGGCCCTTGAATTCGGCAGCCTTATCGCCTCGGCCGGAGGGTCTATAGGAATAGGTGATGCCCTCATGGTGAACGGAGCCAACATGGCCGTGAGGAAACCCTTCTTTATGAGTGTCTGGAAGGGGCGTGCGGATTTGGATATCATGAGTGGAGACGACTTATTTCTGCTGCACGAGGCCAAGGCGAAACCGGAATCTATTGATTTTGTGTGGTCTTCGAAAGCTATGGTGAACACCCCGCCTCCCGAATCGTACAGCGAATGGTGGCGACAACGTCGTCGCTGGGCGGCCAAGGCCTCGCACTACAGCGATGGAGGCGCACAAATGGCGAGCTGGACCGTATTGTTGTTCAACCTCTTCATCGTGGGAGTCTTTATTCCGGGCGTGCAGCGTGGCCATTGGTACGGTGCGTGGTGGTGGACATTGGCAGCCAAATTCATCATTGATTATCCCATGCTACAGCGTTTTGCTGATCTTGACGGGAAAAAGCTGTCTATGACCGATGCCATTGCAACGGCTATTCTTTACCCTTTTGCCATAGTGGGAACGGCCATTCATAGTCAATTGGGCAATGTGAAGTGGAAAGGAAGAGAGGGGAAAGCATAACCTATTCTGACAAGTCAGAGTACATTGGCCTTTGCGGCCAGTATATTTTGCCTTCGGCAAAATACATTCGAGCTTCGCTCGAGTAAATTTGTCCATAGTCCATAGTCAACTTAGAACTCAAAACTAAGAACTTAGAACTCAAAAGAGGTTACTCTTGGATGTACACGGCCGAGCCTACAGGTGTGCGATCAAATAATATGATCACATCTTCATTCAGCATACGCACACATCCGTGCGATGCGGGTTGGCCAATGAGCCCTTCTTCGTGCGTGCCGTGGATATAGATGTATCGATCGTGCGAATCGATGCCCGGGCCTTGGTTAAGTCCGGGCTCTAGTCCGGCTAGCCAAAGAATACGGGAAGTGACGTAATCCTTTCCGGTGAATCGGGGGCGCGACTCCATCGGGGCCGCTCGCCCGTAGCCACCCTGCCGCGAAGAACGCTTCCGGCCGAGAGGCCGAAACCATATTTATTTTGGATGCGGTGCAATCCCAAAGGCGTTTTGTTGCTCCCCGCCTATGATCCGATGCCGTATTTGGAAGTGGAGACCGGGTAGGTTCCGAGGGTGTCGCCGTTTTCGAAGGTATAGAGCCGCTGATCGGAGATGTCGACCACGATGGAATCGACCCGCTGTGCTACGGAACACAGGGGCAACAGGATCAGGAGGGCGATGCGGATCATTGGCCGAATTTGCTGAAGTCGCCGGTTGGGCTTTCGAAGACTTCGAGGTCGAAATATTGGGTGGCGGCCATGAGGTGGTCCATGATATCGGCCTGAATTCCCTCGTATACCGCCCAGCGCGTATCGTTGCTGAAGCAATAGATCTCGATCGGAATACCGAGTTCTGTTGGCTCGAGCTGCCTTACCATCAAGGATTGATCCTTGGCAATATTCGGATTGCGCCCGATGTACTCTTGAGCATATCGGCGGAACAATCCGATATTGGTCATGTTGCGTCCGTTGATCTGCACAGATTTATCGACGTTGTGTTCCTTGTTGAACTTCTCGATCTCACTTTGACGCTCGTCGATGAAATTCTGTACCAATTCGATCTTTTTGTAGCGTTCGAGCATTTCCGGGGTAACCAGTTTTACCGTACTCATTTTGAGGTGCAGCGATCGTTTGATTCGGCGGGCACCGATCGACTGCATGTTTCGCCAATTCTTGAAAGCGTCGCTCATGAAGGCATAAGTAGGGACGGTCGTAATGGTAGCGTCCCAGTTTTGTACTTTGACCGTGGTCAGCGAGATCTCGGTCACATCGCCGTCGGCTCTGTATTTTTCGAAGCTGACCCATTCTCCAATACGGACCATGTCATTGGCGGATATGGTGATCGAAGCAACGAGGCCCAAAATGATATCTCGGAAGATGAGTAAGAGTACGGCGGTTGCGGCACCCATTCCGGCGAGTATCGTGAGTGGGTTTATTCCGATCAACATGGAGATCAAGTATACTCCGCCAAAGAGGTACATGATGATCTTTCCAAGTTGAACGTAACTGCCGACCGGTTTGTCCTTGAATCGTTCCGTTTTGAACAGAATGTCGCGTGCGGCGTTCAAAAAACTGTTGGCGACCATCATGACCACGATAACGGTGTAGATCTCAGTGAGCCACATCACGGTTTCGGTCATTTCCGGGAAATCCTTGAAAAGGAGTGGAAAAAGTTGGTAAACGATGAACGCAGGAGCTAAATGGGCAAGGTTATTGAATACCTTGCGTTTGAGGAGGAGATCGTCCCACTCGTTCTTGGAGCGTTCTACGTATGATTTGACGATGCGAAGGATGACGTTCTTAGCGATCCGGTCGGCGATCCAGGCCATCAGGACCAATAAGATCAGATCGATACCAAGTCCAACGTAGGCGATGATCTCCTCGCGGACACCGTAGTTTTCGAGTAGGGTGCGCGTCCAATGGTCGGGAGCGTATTCTTCACTCCAGTTCTCTGAAAAACCTTGTAACATAGAACGAATTTAAGATTAACAAAGGTAGCGAGCCCCGATCATACCGCAAAGGGTCGCTATGTCAATGAAAAATGGCACATTTGAGCATGAAAAAGAAATGGATCATCGCCCTGGGAGCCTTAGTGCTCAGCGCAGGGGTCGTATATAGTTTTTACAGGCCATCCGAAGCTGAAAAGGAAGAGCTTATTGTACAGTTGGTAGCTTCGGGTTTGCAGCAGGCTCACTTTGCCCCACAGGCCTTTAACGACGATTTCAGCGAACGGATGTTCGATATGTACTTGAAGTCGCTTGATCCGGGTAAGCGTTTCTTTTTGGCCTCTGATGTCGAAGGTTGGCAGCATTACGGGAATCAGCTCGACGATGCTGTTCTCTCAGCTAATTCCGATTTTTTCAACAGTACCTACGAAACGCTAATGTTGCGGATCGGTCAGGCCAAGGATATATACCGCGATATCCTGAATGAGCCGTTCGATTTTTCTGTGGAAGAGTATATCGAAACGGATTCCGATGATATGCCCTACGCCGAGACACGCGATGATTTACGAGAGTATTGGCGTCAATACCTGAAGTACCGTACCCTTTTGCGCGTGGACGATTTGCTCGAGCGCAAAAGAGATAGCCTTACGCTGGAGGAGATTGAGTCGCGGGCTCGCGAAAAAGTGCTCAAGAGTCACGAAGACTGGTTCGATCGAATGGATGAGATGGAGCGGAAAGACTGGCACTCGGTATACATAAATGCCATTACCGCTGTTTTTGACCCACACACTCAATATTTTCCGCCGTACCATCAAGACGCATTTGAGATTCAGATGTCGGGTCAGCTCGAGGGTATAGGTGCACAGCTCATGAGCAAGGATGGAATTGTGGAGGTCACACGTATCGTGTCGGGAAGTGCATCTTGGCGTCAAGGTGAGCTCAAGGTCGGCGATCAAATATTGAAAGTTGCTCAGGCCGATGAAGAGGCTGTTGACGTCGTTGATATGCGCATTGAGGACGTAGTTCAACTCATTCGCGGAGAAAAGGGGACAGAAGTTCGCCTTACGATCAGAAAGCTCAATGGAACGATCAAGGAGATCGCGATCGTTCGCGACGTGGTCGTTTTGGAAGAGATCTTTGCGCGTTCGGCGGTAATCGAAAAAGACGGTCAAAAGTTCGGTTACATCCGCCTTCCCAAGTTCTATTTGAGCTTTGACGGTAGCGGTCGCAATTGTGGTGAAGACGTGAAGAACGAGCTTATAAAACTCAAGAAAGAAGGTGTTGGGGGCGTGGTCTTTGATCTGAGGAACAACGGTGGAGGTAGCTTGCAGGGCGCTATCGACATCGCCGGACTATTCATCGATAAGGGGCCGGTGGTCCAGGTGAAGGCCAAAGGACAGAGACCTGTGGTCTTGAACGATGAAAATTCAGGGTCGGTATACGATGGTCCATTGGTGGTGAT
Organism: Flavobacteriales bacterium; assembly: GCA_021296215.1. Classification (NCBI taxonomy): domain Bacteria; kingdom Pseudomonadati; phylum Bacteroidota; class Flavobacteriia; order Flavobacteriales; species Flavobacteriales bacterium. The sequence goes on along the minus strand of JAGWBA010000036.1, from coordinate 1,924 downwards.
GGTCAACGCGTTTAGCGCCAGCGCCAGTGAGATCTTGGCCGGAGCACTGCAGGATTACGAGCGCGCTGTGGTGGTTGGAGCTACCCATACCTTTGGAAAAGGGACGGTTCAAAACATGTTCGAATTCGACGAAATGGTTCGAGGTAATGCCGACGCATTAAAACCATTGGGTGCGCTTAAATTGACGATCCAGAAATTTTATCGGATCGATGGAACCACCACCCAGCTCCGTGGGGTAACCCCGGATATCGTATTGCCGAATACTTATAACCTCTTGGCTTTTGGTGAAAAGGAGCTCGAGTTCCCGTTGCAATGGGATGAAATAGCCCCGGCGCCCTATGATCGAGTTGGATCGGTCACGGCGCGTCTTGAGCAGCTCGGCGAGAATTCAAGGAAGCGCCTCAAAAAGAACAAGACCTTCGAACTGATCTCGGAAGAGGCCTCGTGGCTCGAACAACAGGACACATTCTCGAGGTTTCCACTGCAGCTCGAACGATACAGATCCTTACTCGACGAGTGGGAGGCGACTTCTGAGAAATTCGAAGCCATTGACGAGTATGAAGCGAATTACGCCGTTAGTGAATTGGTCATGGCCGAAATCGAACGCGATACCTTACAGGTGGAGAAAACGCGACGATTCGAAAAGAACTTGAACAAGGACATCGAACTCGAAGAAGCCTTGATGATCTTAAATGACCTCAACTGATTCACCAACACAAAAAGCCTGGCGACGCTTCCGTAAGAATCCACTCGGATTGTTCGGAGCGGCACTCATTGTGTTGATCACTTGCGTGGCTATCGCAGGCCCTGCCCTTGTTCCTGATCGGTCGCCCAACGCCAACGAAATGAACTTGAAGTTGGCTGCCCAGAAACCCGGATTTAAAGCCGAGTTGGAATCGGATCACGGGGTCGTTTCCCGAACTTTTTTGCTGGGAACCGACCGGTTCGGACGCGACCTTTTGAGCCGGATGGTACTCGGTGCTCGGATCAGCCTAGCGGTCGGATTCATATCCGTATTTATTTCTCTTTTAGTAGGTGTGACTTTGGGTGCCTTGGCCGGGTTTTACGGAGGGCGAGTCGATTCGGCTATTATGTGGCTTATAAACGTGGTTTGGAGTATTCCGACCTTGCTGTTGGTGATCGCTATAACCTTGGCTTTGGGTAAGGGATTTTGGCAGGTTTTCGTAGCCGTTGGGCTTACGATGTGGGTAGAAGTGGCTCGGGTGGTGCGCGGACAAGCATTATCTCTAAAGGAAAAGGAATTCGTTGAGGCCACCGAAGCGTTAGGATTTAGATCGCTCCGAGCCTTGTTTTCTCATGTACTGCCCAATATTTGGTCTCCGGTGATCGTGATCTCAGCGGCTAATTTCGCTTCGGCCATATTGATCGAAAGTGGACTTAGTTTCCTGGGAATAGGAGCCCAGCCACCCATTCCGACCTGGGGCGGCATGATCAAAGATCACTACAGCTATATCATCGTTGATAAAGCTTACTTGGCGGTGATTCCGGGGGGCGCGATTCTTTTGCTCGTTCTGAGTTTCATGCTGGTCGGGAATGCATTGAGAGATGCCTTGGACGTTAAGTCATGACCTTGGAAGCTACTCAGTCTTGATACTGTATTGATCTGCCTTCTAAATGGCATTGGCCCTCAGGGCCAGGATATTTTGCGGCGCAAAGGATATTCGCGCTTCGCGCGAGTATAATAGGTTGAGCCCTTATTCACATTTCCGGCGGCCAAGCCGGAATATCCTCGAAGAATACATGTCCTCCGGCGAAGACAGAATTTCCTTGCCATGGGCAAATACACTCCGTAATACTCCCCATCCTTTAGACCAAATGGTTTAGTCGTAATACTCCCCAGATTTCGGACCATCGGTTAAGTTAATATTTTTAACCCTTAAAATCCGAAAACGATGAGAAGAAG